>NZ_JBSFNQ010000010.1:0-129977 GCF_053981115.1 Streptomyces sp. NPDC003691
GCCACCCGCTACGAGAAGACCGCCGAGTCCTACCAAGCAGCCCTCACCCTGGCATCGCTCCTGATGTGGGCGTGACATTTGAAGACAACTCCTAGCGGGCAACGTGCATGAAGAACCGGACGGATAGCTCCCTCTCAGCGAAGATCTGGCACATGGCCTGCCCCAGGGTGTAGGACAGCATTCCCTTCTCGGACGGGTCGAGTTCGCGGGCGAGGTCGGTACGTGTGATGCGAGGGATCGGATCATCGCTCCAGCTGAGATAGGCGGGCAGGGCCGCCACCCTGTGGCACCACTCGTACGCCGATGACCTCCCGTGCTTGGTTTGGTCGTACGGGGCCCTGCCCGTGATGAACAACGCGCGCGCCAAGTCTTGCGGCAGGACTGGCAGATCCTGCTCGACGGGGACTCCGGTACTGGCCGGGAAGAGCGTGGCATCGGTGCGCACGTGCGCGGGGCCTTTGAAGAACATCGTCGCCGCTTTCCGGGTTCAGGGCCGTCATACACAGACCGTGAGGATCTTCCTACCGGCATCTCTCTATCACCCCGGTCCGCAGTCCGCCCCGGCATCAGCGGAGACGGGAGCGATCCCCCGGGGACTCTGGCTCGCCGCATGGCTCCGGCCACGCCAGGCGCCTGTGTCCGCATGCCGCCCTGATGGCGACGGGCGCGTCGGACCGCGCCGGCCATCAGTCACCGAAGCGACCCACGACAGCCGCATGCTGCTGGAAAGTGAGCGTCGGCGTGGGCCACCACATCATCCGGATCTGTGAGCGACAAGGCGTCTCTGTCCTCGCCGACCGCGCCCAATCCGGCGCTGGCCCCCACGTCGCCGCCGTCCTCAAACGACCACTCGGGGGCGAACTCACCCGATGTTGCGCTACCGCGATTCTCCAGCGAAGACGGCGGTGCCCGAGTCCCGATCCGGGAACCGGAGCCAGTTGTAGACTCCCGCCATGCCGATCTTTGAATACCGGGGCGAAGCCGCCAACTTGAAGGTGCTGGCACGGGAAATAGAGGCGGATCAGCACCTCGCCGGAAAGTGTTCCCTCGCCCTCACGCCCCTGCAGCAGAACAGGCGCGACTCCTTACGCCACGCCCACTGGGCGGAGATCTCCATCTCCGTCGCCGCCGGACTGGCCACGAACACCCTGTACGACGCCTTGAAGGCACTGGTCGAGCGGGCGCGTGACCGGGGGCCCGTGGAGGAGGCGCCTCCTCGACCGGAAGACGACGACCAGGGTGCGGACGGCTCGGAAGGGGTGAACCGGTGACCGTCCACTCTCCACGTCTACGGAACTCGAGCGGCGCCGAGTTGAATCTGCGCAGCCAGATCCTCTTCCAGGATCAGACCCGCACGCGCACCAGCGATCTTGTGACGGCCGTCGGCTCCTGGCACAAGACCTACGTCCACGAGAGCAGCCACTGGGCGCGATATCACGGATCCACTGTCGGTATTCTTCTGAGCCTGCTGCGACGCACGAGGGACCAGTTGGCCGCGTACACGATCTCTCACCTGCCCCGGCAAGACGTTGAGCATCTCCACGAGGACCGGAGCAGCGGACTCCCCTTTTTCTCCTTCGAGCGCTACCCCAAGCACGCCCAAGGGGAACTGAAGTACAGCGAATTGGATTGGCTCAACCTCTACTACGCCTACTACCTCCTCTTGGACCCGGAGGGCCTGACGAAGTTCGACACCACCACCTGGGACATGCGGGCGGCAATAGAGCACTCCCTCGAAGACATGTGGCGCCAGGGTGCGGGCATGGAGATGGTCGAGTGTCCCGATGACGTACGCGTCGGCATCGACGGGCCCCTGAAGCTCGTGCACACCTCCGAGGGCCCGCTCACCACTCGCGTCCTCTTCGAGTGCGCGGCGGTGCTCGACGAAGTCTTCCAGTTCGAGGGCGCCTTCATGCGGAAGACTGACCCGGCGCTGCGCGAGTTCTTACTCGAGGTGCTGAACGGCGATTATGGGATGCCGTGTCGCCTGGCACGTACTCTCGCAGGGCGCACCCTCGGCGGAAGTACCGCCCTGGCTCTTATCGACTTCGCACTGAACCCTGTGGTGCCGGGCTTGAACTCCGACGATCCGTCCGTTGACTGGAAAGAGCTCTACCCTCCCTACCGGTTCGTGACGGCAGCCAAGGCGATGACGGGCTGGGAGACGGACCTGGATTTCCAGTATCCGAGCCACGAGGCAACGGTCCACTTCCAGCAAATGTTGGCCAGGCGCAGTGGGCTCCGGATGGGAAGCGTGGCTTCCCGTCTGTCCGACCTCTCGACCCTCCGGGAAGCAGCCACGGCCCCCATGCACCTGTCCGCGCGTACGCCTGCCGTGTCCCTCATGTGCGCTTCACGTCTGCTTGGCCTGCGGGAAAGAGACGTCTGTTCGATCTCGCACTATGGCGTCAATTTCCTGGGCGAGAGAGCGACTAGGTTCATCAAGCCTGACCGGGACATGCAGTGGCTGTTCCCGGTGTTCCAGGTGAGTCAGGGTGAGTACCGGTGGCCAGCGGAGCACGTGGGCCTCGATGAGGCGACGGACCTACTGATAGGTGCCGCCGTGGCCTCGGCGTACGACGACATCCTGCACGGCATCGGCCCTCTCGCTCACGACCACCTTCCCCGGCGCCTCTTCGACGACCTCGGACAGGTCGAAGCGCTGAACCAGGTCCTTAAGGACTCGACGGGACTGGATATGGGCTGGCATCGGACCTGATGCCGACCCATTCACCGCTCCTGGTGCAACGCCGCTAAGTACCGGTCACATTGTGCGCCTCCAACATGTCCATCCCTCACCCTGTCCGTCGGTCTAATAGGTGATGGCCGCATGGGTGCTGTCTCTCAAAAACTCGGGGTGAATAAAGGAGTGGCCACGGAATCCAGCGTGGCTGGCCTAACCTCGTCGGCCAACTCTCGGACAAGTCAATTCCCGAACCCGTCGCAGGCGAGCCCTACGCCACCACGCCGACTGGCTTGACAAGCACGGAGTCATCCAAAGGGCACCGGCCGGTCCGTCTTCATTGCCGTCGAAATCGACAGCGCCCCCACAAAGCCCCCGGCTGGAACACCCACCCGAAGCCTCTTTGCCAGGCTCGTCGCAACACTGGAATGATGACCATGTTGCGACGATCAGTCGATTCCGCCCTCCCAAGTGAGGCCACTTCACGTTCCTGCGGTCACCTGGCCGAAGACGCGGTCGAACTTCCGGCTCAGATGGGTGGCCGCGATGCGCGGGGCGAGTTGTTGGTCGACGCTCACGTTGCGGTATGGGGTGGACACGAACTCAGACATCGCTGCCTTCAGGGGGGCGGACGGCAGGAGCTAGCCGATGCATCCGGTCGGCGAGTTCACTCAAGGCGTCGGCGAAGGCGCCGCGGGTGCGGGTGCGGTGGGATCGGGTACCGGCCAGTGCACCCGGTCGGGGACTCGGAGCCGAGCTGTTCGTGAGCGTTGTCGCAGACGGCCACGACAGGGTCGTCTGGTCGGTGCGAGTGTGCAGGCAGCGGCCAGGGAATGGCCGCGTTTGCCAGCGGTCGCGACGGCGCGGGGATGGACGCGCTGTGCGGGCTCGGTTCGTGCCGAGGCGGTCGGCACCGTGTTGTGCGCCGTCCGGCTAGCTGGTGCGGGCCGCGTCACACGCGTTCATACAGGGAATCCTCCGTCTCCCTCAGTTCGCGTTCGACGGATTCGCTGAGGTTCGGGTTGTCGATGAGGACGCCGAATTCGACGTTGTTGTTCTCTGCGCTCCAGGAGAGGTTTGCGCTGGTGACCAGGAGGAGGTGGTGGTCGACGACGAGGAACTTGGCATGGTTGCGGACGTAGCCGCCGTCGAATTCTTTGGTGCGCCAGATCTCTGCCGGTGCCAAGTGCGCGGCTACCTCGCTGGTTGATGGTGACCAGTGCTGTGCGCTGCCATCGGCGGCCCGGGTGTCCATGTAGACGCGGACAGCGACACCTTCGCGCTGTGCAGCCGTCCGAAGCGATGTCCAGAGCGTTGAACTGCGCTGGAAGTTGAAGGTCGAGCAGGTGATCGCGTGGCGGGCGCTGTCGACGAGGCGGGTGACCGAGGTGGTGAGTGGTCCGCTCTGGGCGAGGTGTCCGGGCATGGTCCACAGCGGTGACAGTGTGGTCGGAAGTGCCCGTGCCCCCTCGATCGCTCGCAGAACCAGGAGCTGCTGGGGTGCCGCTCCGGGGCCGCCGCCGACGGCTTCCAGCAGCCGCCGTGCCTCTGCCCGCTGGCCGACCGCGACGACCTTAAGGGCGGTGGTCAAGGTGTCGCCGTCGGCCAGGCGGTCCGCTATGTCCTTGGCCTCTGTTCCGGTCAGGAGTCGGCCGAGCCGACGTGGCGCGTCCGCTTCACTCATGGGTCTGGAAGAAACCGAGGCCGCTGCCGGGCAGATCGAGGAGGAAGCGGCGGTCGAGGAAGCGGTTGGCGCGCTCGCAGGAGGTTTCCGAGGCCATGACGCAGCAGTGGCAGGCGGCGCCGTGGAGGAAGTCCTCGGGGTCCTGGGGGGTGCGCTTGGAGCAGATGGGGTCGGAGGAGCAGCGGGTGGCCTTGCGCAGCGCGCTGCCGATGACACGTTGGAGGCGTGTGGGCTCGCTGAGCTGGACGAGGCCGCCAAGGGTGCCGTCGCTGTCGGAGGCGGTGGTGCAGATGAGAAGGCCGGCCGCGGGGTCGCGGCCTTCGGCGGCGGGCCACGCGTAGAGGCGTTCGCTGAGGCTGGCGGCTGAGTAGCCGCAGGTCAGGGCGAGTTCGCGGATGAGGATGTGGGCGAGGGTGTGGACGAGCCAGTAGCGCGGGGGCTTAAGGCGGGTGTCGGGATGGACCTGGTCGGCGGTCTCGGAGAAGCGGCGGCGGAAGTTTCTCTCGTGCGCCTTGCGGTGCAGCTCCCACAAGGGGGCGTCCAGGACGCGCTTCTCCCAGGCGGCGACTGCGTTCTCGTCGAGTTGGAGGAAGATGCCTTCACCTCGGTCCTCGTTCGCCACGGTCCAGCTCGGCCGAGAGGTACGCGTCAGCGGGGCCAGGCGTCGTGGAAGGTCGCCAACGCGGTCCATGTCGTCGATGCGGGTGAAGCCGACCAGCGCGTTGACCTTGCGCAGGCGTTCGACCGCGAGCACACGGGTGATCTCAGGGCGCAGGGCGTCGCCCCGGTCACGGGTGGCGAGGGTAAGCCCGCTCCTGGGGTCTGCGACGCGGGCGCCGACAATGTCGCGCAGCAGGTAGCGCCATTCGGGGACGAGGAGGTCGACCGGGTCCCAGTCGCGGAGCTTCTTCTCCTGCTCCTCCAGGGTGTCGGTGGGAACGGATGCTGTCTGGAGGACCTGCTCCAGGTCGTGGTCGGACAGGCCAGTGACGTCGACGCCGCCGTCCATGCCGAGCAGGTCCCGGATCAGGTCCAAGTTTTCGCGGTACTTGGCGAGCTTGTCGCCGAGCGCGGTGCGGACGCGGTCGGCCAGGTCGCTGGCCTTCTCCTCTTGGGACTCCGGCATCACGATGATCGACTGGGTGGCTGGGAACCACAGGTTGGAGGCGCCGACGAGCATCAGCCGGGTCTCGTTGCGGCAGCCCTTGGGTTCAAAGGCGTCCAGGTGGGGGTGGCGTCCGCGGCACTGGGGGAGTTTCGTCCGGCCGGCCTCGCCCTGTGCTTCGTTCATGAGCCGTCGCATGTCGCAGGATGCGCAGTGGATGACGGCCGAGGCTCCCTTGCCGGCGGTCCGGTCGACCATCTTCAGAGTGGGCAGCTCCGCCTGGGAACACGGCTGCCCGCGGTGCACCCACAGGTCGTACGGAAACTCGTCCAAGTGTCCGTCGACACAGGCCAGCAGATACCGGGCCGGGATGGCTGTGCGGCGCATCGGCTTGCGGGAGCCAGTGCCCGCACGACCCGTGCACTTGGCGTGCTCGAAGACGGCCAGGTCGGTACGGAAAGGGTGAGTGTTGCGGTAATCGAACTGAGTGAGCAGCCCGAGCATGTCGCAGCCCGTGCACCGCAGCCATTGCGGGAACACCCGGGAGGGCACTCCGAGATCATTGCCTTCGGCGGACCGGCTGTGCTTCTTCGGCTGCCACGGATACGGCCGCAGCTGCACATCGGGGGAACGCAGCATCATCCGGACCACATCGCGCAGGCGCGGGGCGTGGATCTGCGGGGGGGCGGAGTCACGGCGCCGCCAGATGCGGTTCCAGTCGTCCAGGCCGGTGGGCATGATCGTGAACTGTGGCAGGTCCATGATCGCGCCGGGACCATAGGTGTAGAGGAGGGAGGAGGGGCGGGCCGATCCGACCTTGGCACGGTTGTGCTTGGTGGCCTTCTCCGCCTCCTGCTCCAGGTCCCCCAGCGGGTCGACGGCCCGGGCGACGTCGTAGACGAAGCGCGTCTCGTCACTCACGAGTTGTCCTCCGGCATCTTCCACTGAGGGGCACGGTCAGGTGCGCGGTACACCAGTCGCTCCTTGATCGGGCTCACCAGGAGGTTGATCTCCGGCTGCACCTCGCGCATCGAGTTCGCCACCACGAACGGTGCGGCGTCACGGGTGTCGATGCCGGCCTTGGCATTCTCCGCGCTCATCATCAGTGCCTCGTGCCGACTGTCGTCCAGAACCTTCTCGTACACCAGCGACTTACGGTCTTCCATGAGCCTCTTGCGCCGCTTGCCCCACTGGTCGAGCCGGTTCTCCAGACGCAGCCGGGCGCGGGTGGCGGCGTCCTCGTCGCCGGCCCGCGCGACGCGGCGCACGAGGGCGTCAACGAGTTCGCCCGCGAAGTGCTGTTCGGCCTCAATATGGGCCGCCCCGTCCTCCGGGGACAGCCCCTGGCCGGCCTTGGCGGCCTGCAGAACACGGGCGGCACTGACCAGCACGCCGTCCAGACCGCGCTCCAGCGAGGTCACCGAGAACGGGGTCACCGACAGCGCCTCCACCTGGGCGTAGAACGTCTCGTGGTAGTGGCGGAACTGCTCGAAGTGGGCAAGGTCCCTCGGCCGCGCCCAGTTCCCGAGCGCGACCACCAGACCCGGCCGGTCCGCGAGACGGCCGACACGGGAGGACGCCTGGATGTACTCCGCGGTGTTCTTCGGCTGCCCGACCACGAGCATCAGCCCAAGGCGCGTCACGTCCACACCGACCTGGAGCATGGAGGTGGCCAGCACCACGTCGTACGGATTGACCTCACGCACGGGCTCAGGCTTTTTCGCCACCCGCAGCGCGCGCCGGTTCCCCTTGCCCGCCGTGGAGTCGAAGCCAGGATCGAACGCCGCCGCCATCTGGTCCAGGGTCGCGGTGATGTCCGCGGAGGCCACGCGCGAGGTCAGCTCGGCGACGTGCAGCGAACCGTATTCGGTGCCGGTGCGGCGGGGCAGCTTCGACCAGGGGCGGCCCTTCGCGAGCGCGGTCTGGATGTCGTCGCTCATGTACCGGGCCATGCCCGCGAGTTCACGGGTGGCGCTGAAGTAGCCGACCAGGGTCATATACGGATCAGCCGCGCGGCCGGAGCGGTCGAGAAGCAGTTGCCCGCCGGCCAGGAGCACCTCGGCGACCCGGATCTCCGCCGTGGTCAAGCGCACCCCGGTCGTGCTGATCCCGATGTACCGGCGCCCCGGGTGCTTCTCGGAGACCGGGATCTCCTTGGAGAAGTACGTGTTCCCGGCGTCCAGGACCTGCGGCGGGAAGATGGTGACGTCGCGCCCGTACAGCGCGCGCACCTGCTCCGGCGCGTTACGGGCCGTGGCCGTGGAGGCGACGAGCAGCGGACGCACCGGGCGCCCCTCCTTCGTCCGCCAGTCGGTCATCACGTCGATGGCCACCTCGAACAGGCCCACCGTCGTGCCGAGCGCCCCCGTGATCAGGTGCAACTCGTCCTGGATCACCAGATCCGGAGGCCGCAGCCGCATCGCGGGATGAACGGGGGCCGTCGGCCAGCCGTCCTTCCTCGGATGCTTGCCGCCGTCCTTGATGTCGCACTGCTGATAGTCGGGATGCACGAAGCCGTGCCGCTCACAGCGCCGCGAGACGTGCCCGAACAGCGAGGCGGCCTCACCCTCCCGCGCCAGGCGGGCGAACTTGTCCACCGTGGCGATGACGAACGCCGGCGCGAGCCGGTAGATCTCCTCGTCCACCGTGAGTACTGGCAGCCCGTCCGGGACCCCACCACCGTCGGCGAACGGACAGTCAGCCAGCTCATCTCCGCAGTACACGTACACCCGACGCAGCGCGGGCTCCGTGCGTACATCGCGCGCTTCCACCCGGGTTCCGCACCATGGACAGCGCTGGATCTGCAGTACCGTCAGCCGGTAGCCGCGGCCCCCATGGGCCTTCTGCAACTGTTCGGCCGCCTCGTCGTACCGCTTCGGACTCACATCCGTACCGACCCACAGCCCGATCCGGAACGGCTCCTCCCCCCAAGCCGCCACGTCATCGCGCCGCGCCAACTCCGCCGCGCACACCAGGGCGGTGGCCCGCTGGAACTGCTGGGCGGTGAGCAGACGCAGCGTGTACCGCATCAGGACGGCCACCCCGGACCGCCCGTCCAGCGGACCGCCGAAGGCGTCCACGACCCCCTGGCGGCGACGAATCGCGAACGTGTACGCGGCCAGACCCAGATACGCCTCCGTCTTGCCACCACCGGTCGGGAAGAACAGCAACTGCGCCTTGGCCAGATCCCCCGACCGCTTCTCCGCCGCCGGATCGGACAGCAACGGCAACTGCATGAGCACGAAGGCAAGCTGGAAAGTACGCCACGAATGCGCCAAGGCCCCCTTCTCCGCGAGGATCGCCTCACGAGCCTCCTCGATGCTCTCCTCCGGCCGGCTCGCCCGCCGCTCCGCGACCTGCGACTGCACACGCTGATCAGCCATCACCCGGTTCATGAACCGGAAACAGCGCAACGCCTCCTCATCCTCAAGGAGATGCTTCAGACCCGCCTCAAGCTGGCGCTGCACCCGGCGCGCCTCAGTGACCGCGTCCAGGCCCTCGGACCGCAGATGCTCCGGAAGGGCTCCGGCCCGCCGCTCCTCGCCGTCCAGCCAGGCCGTGTAACCCGCGACGATTGGCTCAAGACCCGTACGCAGCTCGTCGCTCGACACCTCCTGAAGCTTGCGCATGTCCAGCAGAGCCGCGCCGATCTCCTCGGCGGCCGTCTGCGGCGTCTCGCTCACCGGCAGCCATGTCGTCACGACCTCACTGGCCCGGCGCGCCCCCTCGGCCACCCGCCAGTCCACTGAGCAGGTCCGGCCATGGGCGAACTCCAGACGGTCGCGGTACTGAAGCCGCAGCCGCCGCAGCTCGTCGTCCGGCTCCTCGCGTGTGTCCAGGAGTACGTCATTGACCGGCAGGAACACCTCAGCACCGTCGGCCGACACCGACAGCTTGGTCTGGTACAGCCACGCCTCGACCGGGATCTTCCGAGGCGTCTCCCGGTCGTTGCACAACGCCACCTCGACCAGCCGACAGCCACGCTCGGCATCGTCGTAACGATCCACCCGGAGCAGGACCTTGTCCTTGAGCACGATCTCGGTCGTGCGGGAAGGCTCCAGGTCGGCGATCTTGATCATCTTCGTGATGGCATGCGGGGTGCGCTGGAAACGACGGAGAGCCGGAGCGGGTGCCGCGCCCTCACCCCCGCCGCCTTCGGCGCCTTCCCCGCGCTTCTCCTTCACCGGCTCGTACGTGCCCCACGAGGCGGTCACCGTGAGCTCGTTGAGGTCGTCGGGGATCTGGAAGCGCAGCCCCATCGACGCCGGAATCATCAGCCCACGCTTCTGCGGCTGATCCTCGACCTCATCCTCGTCCGAACTCGCGCTGCTGTCGTCGACCGCGGTGAGCGGCACGCCACGGCTCTCGGCAGCGTCCACAGCATCGCCCACGTCGGTCGCAGCGTCGTCCGACCCCGCCTCGCCGGGGTCGTCCTGGCCGGCGGTGAGGCGCACGGGCGCTATCCGGCCGATCAGGTAAGCCGAGTCCGGGACACCGTCAAGGATCTCGTCCGGGCCGTTGGCCGGGCCGAGGAGCTCACGCTCCAGGATGTCGACCAGGTTCTCGCGGGCCGTCCAGGAACGGTCGTCGGGTTCGAGGGTGAGACGGTAGGCCGGGGCCTGGGGGGTGCCGAGTGTCGCTGCGGGCTGGGCGCCGCTGCGTCGCGGGGTGGTCACTCGTCGTCCTCCTCGTCCTTGATGCCCTCATTGTTGCCGGCGGGACTGACAACGCCCTGCGAGGCGGCACGGCGATGGTTCTCTTCGAGGAGGCGGTCGAGGATCTCCACCCGGGCGGCGGGGCTCACCGTCCAGCGCTCCATCTGACGATAGGTGTGGAAGCCGTGGTCCAAGGGGACGTCGTCCCAGCCGTATGCGGCCATGACGGCGTGGTCGAGCTCAACATGGATCCGGCGGAGGCGGGCTACGTCGGGGTCGGCGGCGTCGGTGATGGCGGGGTCGTTTACCAGGTTGTAGAGCTTGGTGAGGCCGAGGTCACGGCGGAGCATGATCTCGCGGCGGTCGGTGTCGAGGACTTTGCCAATGTCAGACAAAAGCTTGGTCGGCTGCGGTCGAGGGAACGTATCGAAGAGATCGGAAGGCGCATACCTCGTCGTATTATGCCCAAGCGACGACCCGTACATAATCGCCCACATCTGGTGAGGGCTGGACGACAGTACAGCCTGGTCGGCAAATTCCTGAGTGGCGAACACCACGGTGGCCTCACTCGGAACCAGCCCCTTGGGGATCCGGCAAGGCATCACAATCACGGAATGGCGATTTAGGAAAAGAGCATGGTTCAGCTCGGCAGTCGCCTTCCGCATTGCAGGAGCCAGCTCTGCAAACTGCCACCAGCGTTCCCGCCGTGGTTTGCGCTTGTTCTTCGCCCGCTCGGGTTTGACGCGCCCTAGCAGCCGTTCATAGGGTAGCTCGTACTGCTTCGCGGCTTCCTCTGTCCGGTCATTGAAGTCGATTACCCAGCGCGAAGCCGAGCTGTTCGGCCGGGAGTTGATGTCATCTCCATTCAAGTACGGGAAGAGTACGTCACGATTCTTGGCGTCTGCCTCGATCCAGGCATCGGCTTCACCAGGCTGCAGCACGAAGCCCATTCCAAGGACGTAGCAACCGATAAACGCGATTCCCGCGTTCTCTGCAAGCCGGACTGGCGAGCCTTCCACGCGGCCGCCCGCTTCCAGCAGAGTGGAAATGCGTGCCACCTCGATATCGTTCGCGATCCGAGGCGCATCTGGAGCCACTAGGCCACGGCTGCCCCACACTGCCGCGTACTCCAGGTTGGCGCTGGCCGCAGGCCACGACCGGCTCTGAATCGCGCGGGTGATCGTGAAGTCCTTCGAGACCAGCTGGTCGAGACCGACCTGCCGGGTGTCCCCCTGCGCAACCGTATTCGTCGCGATCAGCCCAAGCCCACCGCGCTGCGTCAGCAGCCTGTAGGCACGCAGGAAGAAGTACGCCACCAGATCCGCGCTCCCCTTCTTCCCCTCCGCGAGCGTGTTGACGAACCAGTCGCGGGCGTTGGTCCCCATCGCCCCGGTGAGCTTCTGCCCGCCCAGGAACGGCGGGTTCCCGACTACTGCATCGAACCCGCCCCGCTCCATCACGTCCGGCACCGCCAGAATCCAGTGCAGTGGCTTCCACCACTCGTAGTCCGTCGTCACTGTCGGCTTGAGCCCGGCCTCCTTGATGCCGTCGAGCATCGTTCGGTCCGCTTCCCCGCCCCCGGCCGGGTACGCGTTCTCCACCGCGATCCGCAGATCCTCGTACGCCGCCTTCAACTGTTTGCCGGGCTTGCCTCCCCACCGCAGACCGGCCGCGATCACCCCGTCCGCGACGTCGGCGAGCTGTGCCGTCAGCTCCTGGTACCGGCGGAACTGCCGCCGCTTGGTAGCGGCCGAGCGCTGTGGGTCGCTGTCGTCGACCTCGGTGGCGAGCTGGCGGCGCAGACGGCTGGCCCGCTCCAGGATGCCGTCCACGTCCAGGGCGAAGATGCTGAACTGGTTGCCGGCCGCGGCGGGGTCGATGTGGAGGCGGCGCAGCTGGTCCGCGTCAGTCAGGCCGAGCAGGGCATTGCCGTGCAGGACCTTGTCGTCGACGAAGGAGAACGGGAGCTTCGGATCCAGCGACACCAGCCACAACGACAGCTTGCACATCTCCACGGCCATGCCGTTGATGTCGGCGCCGTAGAGGCAGGTCGCAACGACGGTCCTTATGGCGTGGACGTGCAGGTCGTGCGGCGTCCTTCCGTGCGCCACGCCCTCGCGCTGCCATGCCTCGACAAGCCGGTCCGCGAGGTACCGTGCCGCAGCCACGAGGAAGGCGCCCGAGCCACAGGCAATGTCGGCGATGCGCAGGTCGAGGATCTGGTCGGAGTCGATGGGCCGCCAGGCGTCCTGGTCGGCTGTCTGGTGTGGTCCGGGCGAGAAGACGAGTGGTTCCAATGCGTACCGGACGACTTCCTCGGCCAGCGAGCGGGGCGTGTAGTGCGCGCCGGCCGAGGCGCGCGAGGGGGTCTCTACCAGTAGAACGCCGCCGGGCTCAACCACCAGCGGTCGGTTGCGCAGGTCGCGGCGGATGATTCCGATGAAGGGGCGGAGCCGGTCGCGCAGGTCTGGGTCGTCGGTGACGTCGCGCAGGGCGATCTCGGTGTCGTCGAGGGTGTCGCCCGCCTTCAGCGCCTTGGTGAGGGCGGCTTTGCTGGATGGCTTCGCGGCCGGCTGGTGCTGCTTGATCCAGGCGAGGATCGCGTCGGCCAGCGTGGTCTCGGTGCGCTTGGCCTGGCTGAGGTCTTCGAGGGTGGCGAGGGGGATCTCGGGTTCGGATCCCGCGCCGCCGGTGAGGCCGACAATGATCTCTTCGGCGGGTTCGCAGGAGTAGCCGAGCAGACCCTCGTAGATGTAGCCGATCTGTTCAACGTCGATGTCGCGGAAGGAGATCCGTCGCGCTCCGCCGGGCAGCTGGGCGATCTGGACGGCGCGCAGGACTTCGAGCATGACGCGGTCGCTGACCGTGATGGCCAAGGTGTCCTGGGAGTCGCAGGCGGTGAGGAAGGGGAAGCGGGCCGGGTCGAAGAGGGAGCCGCCGTACTCGGGCAGACGCAGGTCCTCGAAGCTCGCGCCCCGGTACAGGGCTTGGGAGGTGGCCAGGAGCCGGTGCCAGGTCAGGAACGTGGCGTCGAGGGCCTGTGCGCCCTCCTCCTTTTCACGGGCGTCGAGGAGGTCGAGTTCGTCGCTGATGCCGTATCCCATCGCGAAGAGGCGGCTCTGGGGCAGCAGTCCGCGTTCTTCGGCGAAGAGGAGGAAGACCACGCGCATCATGACGGTGACGGCGGCCTCATAGACCTCGCCCCTCGCCGCCGGCAGCGGGTCGGGCTCGCTGCGTCGCTGTGCCTCCAGGGCGCCTTCGGACAGGGACTGGACGATGAGTTCGACGGCACGACGGACCTGGGTGCCGAGCGTTTCGGTGATCTTCTCGGCGGCGGTGACGGACTCGCCGAAGAGTTCTGTCAGGCGGTCCTGCTGTTTTCCGCCCACCAAGCGGCGGCGCTGGAGGAGTTCGATGAAGGCGTTGCGGGTCTGGGGCTCTTCGATCCAGGTCTGGGCGTCGACGATGCCGGAGGCGACCATGGTCTGCGGGCGGGCGCTGACGACCGCCCACCAGCGGCCGTCGGTGACGACGCCGATCGGGACGCCGGAGACGCGCAGCAGTTCTTCCATGCGGTCGATCGGGCTGGCCGACCAGCCGTCGGTGAGCGGGTCACGCAGGGAGTCCGTGGGGTCGGTGACCAGGACGAGAGCTCCGGTGGTGTCGCCGTGGACGAGGGCGCCGTGGGCGCGCACGGTGACGGTGTAGTCGGGTGAGCGGACCTCGGCGGCGGCCGGGGCGGGCACGGTGTATGAGGTACCCCAGCGCAGCCCCTGGCTCAGGACGAGCTCGACCCAGGTGTCCCGGGCCTCTCGGTACAGGTCGAGGGCAGCTACGTCGCCCGGATGCTCGTCCCAGTTCTCCCATGCCTTCTCGAAGGCGGGCTTGCCGTCCTTGATGACGTCGAGCGCCCGGGAGTCGGGCTGGGGAATGCCTTCGCGGTAGACCCGCTCCAGGGCGGGAACGGCGAGGAACGGGCCGTCGGTGTCGACGAGTTCGAGCCAGGCGCGGTGCCGGTCGGCGGCGGTCGGTGGATAGCGGCGGCTCATGCCTTGACCATTCCGTTCTTCGCGTCTTCGGGGGTGAGGGCGAACACGACCGCGGCAGCGGATACGTAGGGCCTGATGTCGCTGTAGCGCTCCTGGATCGAGGCGATCTCGCGCGCCTCCTCGTCGTCCAGGCTGTCCAGGCGCTCGTCCATGTGGTGGAGGTCCCGGCGTCGCTGCTTCTGCTGGTCGTCGGTGAACAGCAGCTCTTCCTCGGCGCGGATGGCCTGCTCCAGACGGTCGCGGGACTCGCGCAGGTTGAGCCGGAATGCGTCGAAGATCTCGTGGGCGCGCTTGATGTCGGCGTCCCGGCGCTGGGTGAGCGCCTCGGTGACCTTCTCCTGACGGTTGGCGCTCTTGCGTTCCATCGCGGTCAGCAGGCGTGTACGCAGCCGGGAGCCGTCGTCGTTCCACTGATCGGCGAGGTGACCACGTACCTTCTGATCGGCGAGGAGTAGGTCGGCGGAGTCGAGGGTCTCGTCGAGGACCTGCTCGACCTTGGATTCGGCGAGGGCCTGACCGCGTAGCCGGACGCCGGTGAGGAACACCTCCTCGTGCAGGCGCAGCCCGCCGCGTCCGACCAGGACGAGACGGGAGACGGCGGCCACGCAGGACTCGGGGAGGCCAGGAGCGATGACGGCGGTCACCCGGTGCACCGGGGAGTCGGTGCTGAACAGCGCGGAGCGCAGGGTGCGGGTGGCACGCTGCATGAGAGCGTGCCCGAGGTGGATGTGGACCTGGTCGGTGCGGTGTTGCGCGGCCTCGTCGTCGAAGGTGATGGGACGCGGGACACCGGGTTCCAGGCGAGTGTCCAGACCACGCAGGGCCGGCTGCCAGGAGCGGCTGAGGTTCGGAATCTCGAAGACCTGCGCTTCGGTGCGGTCGTCACCGATTTCGACGAGCGGCGGCTGCGAGGTCAGCGTGAGCGCAGTGTCCACCACCCGGCGGGCGTTCGCGGGCGTGAGATGCATGGCGGCCTTGCTCTCGTGGTACGTCTCGGAGAGCTTGGTGAGCCGGCGGTTCAGCTCCATTCCGCCCGCCAGCACGCGGGTGATCACCTCATTGCCGTCGTCAGGCGCCGTCAGCCGGGCCTTGCGCACCGTACGGGTGGGGGCGAAGTGTTCCTGCACCTCGGCATCGATGACCTGGTTGACCTTGCCTAGGTCCTCGGTGGCCTGCCCGACCTTGGTCGCGATGATCCCCATGAACTTCATGTCCGCGTCGTACGTCGTGGAGCCGGAAAGCGGCACGAAGTGGAAGATCTCCGGGTGCTCGGTCTGCCCGTACCGGTCGATCCGGCCGATGCGCTGCTCCAGGCGGGACGGGTTGAAGGGGATGTCGAAGTTGACCAGGCGGTGGCAGTGGGTTTGCAGGTCAATGCCCTCACCGGCGGAGTCGGTGGCAAGAAGGACGCGGACCTTGTGCTTGTCCGGGCTTTCGGTGAAACGGGCGCGGATCTTCTCCCGCTCCTCGGTCGGGGTCGAGCCCTGGATGACCTCCAGTACGTCGTTGTAGCCGCGCTGACGCAGCACGCGCTCGATCCATTCGAGGGTGGTCGCGTACTCCGTGAACACCACCACACGTTCGTTGGTCCAGTGCGTGCCGTCCGGCCGGCAGACCGCGGCGAGGAAGGTCAGCAGTTCTTCCAACCGGGAGTCCGGCTTGTGCTCATATCGGCGCCCCCATTCGATGAGCGAGGCGATCTCGCTGCTAGTCGCCACGACCAGGGGGTCCGAGCCCTTGGAGTGGCGCAGCGCGGTGAACTCGGGGTGCTCGGCCGCACCCTCCTCCTCGTCCGTCTGACCGCTGCCCAGTACCTCCGTGTAGTACTGGTCCTCGTCGTCCATCCGCAACTGCCGGTCACTGCCGTCCGCGCCCTCGTACAGCTCAAGGGTGCGGGCAAAAGACCACGGGCTCGACAGGAAACGCTTCTTCAGCAGCATCGCTACGATGTCGCCGCCCGAACCCTTGCCGTTCGCCCGGGCGCTGTCCGCCAGCAGCCGCTCCAGCCGCGCGAACCGCTGCTGCTCCTCCTCCGACGGCGTGAACGGCAGGGTTTTCAGCTTCCGGGTCTTGAACCCCTTCTCCGGAAGGTCAGTCTTCAGCCACCGCACCATCACCTCCTTCAGCGCCTGCTCATCAATGCTCGCGCCGCGGGTGAACCGGCGGCCGTCGATCATCTCCAGCAGAGCCGTGAAGGACTCCGAATAGCCGTTGTGCGGCGTCGCGCTCAAAAACAGCCGGTGCTCGCACGCCTCGGCGAGCCGCATCGTCGCCGTCGTCCGCTTGCTGTCCACCGCGTACCCACGCTGCCCCGGCGCCGTCGTCGGGCTGGACGGTGCCACATGGTGCGCCTCGTCGACCACCAGCACGTCGAACGCGTACCGCCTGGCCGTCCCCGCGCTGCGCACATCGGCCAACACGTCCCGCAGCAGGCGCTGGGCCCGCAGCGACGGCAGCCACGCCATGCTCACGATCACGCGTGGGAAGAGCCGGAACGGATTGGCGTTCAGCCCGTGGCTGCGCCGCACCTTCGCCATCAATTCGCTGTTGACGATGACGAAGTCCAGGCCGAACTTCTCCCGCATCTCGTCCTGCCACTTCAGCGACAGGCTCGGCGGGCACACGATCACCACGGAACGCGCGCGGTGCCGCAGCAGCAGCTCTTGTACGACGAGCCCGGCCTCGATGGTCTTGCCCAGGCCGACGTCGTCGGCGAGCAGCAGGTTCGTGCGCGACGACTGGAGCGCACGGCTCAGCGGCACCAGCTGGTACGCCTCCACGTTGGCGCCGCTGCGGAAGGGGGCCTGGTAGGAGTCGGCGTCCGCCGAGGTGACCGCACCCCATCGGACAGAGTCCACGAACGCGGCGAGGGTGTTCGGGTCGTCGAACGCCTCCGCCCGCACTGTTTCCGGAAGGCCCTGGTTCGGGGCGACAGCGTGGCCGACCTCCAGTTCCCAGACCACCGTCAGTTCCTGCCCGAGCCGGTCCTCGTCCAGTGACTGAAGGCCGACCACATGGGTGAGACCCGGTGTGCTTTCGTCGGCGGGACTACGGGGAAGCCCCTGCTTCCGGATGTCGGACACCGCCCAGGTGGAGCCCCGCACCTTGACGACCTGCCCAGGCTCCGGGACCGGCGGAAGGGTGGTCGCCCTCGCGGTACTGCTCGCTGATCCCTGCGGGTGCTCCGTAGCGGTCGCCACCTGGGCAGACTCCTTCCCCAACGCTGTCATTGCCAGACCGTGACCGCCGCGGCCGCGGCGCGACGCTCGCGAGCCGCCCGAGGGATCACCAAAGCACCAGTATCGCCGACTCTCACACCGCCTATTTGGAGGGTCTCGGAATCATCTTCAGACCTTCGGTGTGGACCAGCGGTGATGCCGCACACAGATGGGGACGCCCCGATCAGTGGTCGCCACTTCGAGGGGCGTAGGAGCGATCACGAGTTTGACTGCGGCAGTGCCGGTACCGGGTCAGCCTCGTCCAGCGCACGTCGACCAAGCTCTTGCCTGCCCTTCACTGAGGCGAGAACGGTCAGATCTCGATCACGGTCGCGCGTCCACCGCAGAGGGCGGTGAGGTCGTCGGGGTCGGAGGTCAGGAGGGTGGTCGGCCCGGGTGCGGCGAGGGCCGTGGCGCTGAGCATGGCGTCGATCGCGTACTTGTGGCCGTGGAGGCCGGCGTCCGTGAGGAGGGCCGCGGCGTGGCGGGCGATGGCCTCGGTGACCGGTTCCACCACGATGCGGGAGAGGGTCCACTCCAGGGCGGGGCGGTTGATCCGAGGGTGGACGACCTCCACCAGGGTGGCCGCGGAGGTGATCACGCGGAGGTCGTCGGTCCTGGCCAGGGCGAGCCAGGCCGTGACCGTCCGGTCGCGCAGGACCGCCTTGGCCAGCCCTTCGCTGTCGAGTACGAGCGTGCCGCCCGGGGCGGCGGGGGAACGGGTCACGCGGCGTTCGCTCCACCCTGCGTCTGCTGCTGGCTGCGGGCGTGGTGGAGCTGGTCGCGCACCGACTGGATCTCCTCGCCGGTGATGGGACCGTGCTCGGCCTCGGCGACCTGGATGATCTCGTTGAGGTTGTCGCGCTCGATCTGCCGGGCGACGGCGGCGGCCACATAGGCGGAAAGCCCAGAGGGTCCGCTGCGGGCCTTGGCGGCCTCGGCGATGTCGCGCGGCATGGTGATCGAATACTTGCTGGTAGGTTCACTCATGCTACCTATCCTACTGCTGATGCTCCAACGGCAGGTGCGTGGTATTACCACGCAGTCCTGGCAGGTTCACCTGGTTGGAGAGGTGGCGATTCGTCGTGAACACAAAAGAGATGCAACCGCAGGCCGTCAACGGCGAGGGTCGACGTGGTTCGAGCCCGACTCGGCGCCGGGGCGATGCTGGCCAGGGGGCAGTGCAAGGGATGAGTGCCGTAAGTCTGGGCGATGAACTCGCTGCGGCGCTGATCAAGGCGATCCGCGAGCAGACTGGTGCAGTCGAACCCACGGCCGTTCAGGACTCGGCCACCCTGAGCTGGTACGCCTTCGCACTGGAATACTTGGACATGCGCTGGCCCCTCATCGCGGCCAAGTCGCGCAACGAAACGAGTGATGCGCTCTGTGAGATCACGCAGGCCATGCTCCGTGACATGCGCGACCGGCCGAGTGACCAGTTGATACGGCGTGCACTGCGAGGCTGGGCCTTCGTGGTCCCTCGCACGGAGCCCCGCAACATGCCGACTGGCGTCCGTCTGGCTCTGCGCTGGGTTGCTGGGGCCTCGCGCCCCCTCACGGACTTGCTGAATCCGAGTGTGATGCGGTCTGTCCTGACAGCCCTGCGGCTCAAACAGGACGGTACGGCGGCAGCCGCGGAGACCCAGCGCCGAAAGCACAAAGTGCTGGTCCACGCCGTTCACTACGCCATGGAGCAGCGCAAGCTCCCCACTGACCCCCTCGCCCCAATCCAGTGGCGAGTCGCGGCAGCCCTCGAACAGGTCGATCCGCGAGTGGTCGCCAACCCGGCCCAGGCCCGCGAGCTGCTGTGCGCTGTGTCGTACGTCGGTAGCTTCCGCCGCGCGCGTGGCCGTCGACTGGTCGGACTGTTCGCCGGCATGTACTACGCGGGTCTGAGACCGGCCGAGGCGGTCGCGGTTGGTTTGCCCGCCTGTGTCCTGCCCGCCGAGGGGTGGGGGCAAGCGACGTTGAGCCGCACTCTGCCGCAGGCGGGCAAGAGGTGGACGGATACGGGGCGACTCCATGATGAGCGTGGGCTGAAGAACAGACCGGTCGACGACGTGCGCGTCGTTCCGTTGCCACCCGAGTTGGTCGAGCTGTGGCAGTGGAGCGCCGACACCTTCGGCACTGCCGACGACGGGCGGCTCTTCTTCAACGAGCGTGGCGGCATCGTCGCCTCGACCACCTACGACCGCGTCTGGCACGAGGCCCGAGAGCTGGGTCTCCCGTCAGACCTCGTGCATTCGCCACTCGCGGTCCGTCCGTACGACCTGCGTCACTCTGCTCTGTCCACGTGGCTCAACGCCGGTGTCGACCCCACTGAAGTCGCGAAGCGCGCCGGCAACAGCGTGGAGGTCCTTCTGACCCGCTATGCGAAGTGCTTGTACGGCCGCTCCGCGATCGCCAATCGGCGTATCGAGAAGCTCCTGCACGAGTACGCGTAGAACCGTTTGCACTTGTCATCCCCCCCCGCAGGGAGACGTCGATCCCGCGCTCCGAGTGAGGCAACGCCTTCGGCGGCAGGCAGACAAGGCAACGTGATGGCGCAAAGGTGACTCTGTGGACCTTCAACGTTCCGGTGCTGCCCTGCTGATGCGCACGGGTGCCCGGGGCTCTGCCGTGGCAGCCGAATAGGGTCGCTCGTATGAACACGACAGAACCAGGAATCCGGTCGGCAGTGCTGGGGCGCTTCATCAAGACGGGCGTGCCGTTGGGACCCTTCGAGGCCACGAGGTTGCCAGGCTTCACCATTGCTTCCGGCACCGGGCGCATCCACGCGGTCGAAGACTGTCCTCTGCTTCGCAAGGCGTCCGAGGTGCGAGCGATCGACTTCGCCCTGGATACGGCCTCGGCCGAACGGCTCTGCTCGAACTGGAGCTGCCGCTGGGAGCTGCCCGACGGGCGGTGGTCCGTTTTCCTCGACACGCTGTTCGCCGTGTCGCTGTTGCGGCTCGATGAGGACGACATCCAAGAGCAGCTGCCGCAAGAGGAGGAGGTCGCCGAGGCGGCGGCCGTTCTCTCTCAAGGCGAGTATCCCGTGGACGAAGACGACGCTGATGCCTGGGAACGCCACGAAGCGGCCAGGGCGTGCCGCACTAACCTGGTGTCGATGTGGCGTGACACCCAGAGCCGCCTTGTCGCCGCCGAGAAGGGCTTGACCGACTGCCCGTGGCTGCGCCCGTGGACTGAGGAGTGGACTGTGGCGCATATCGTCCTGGTCGAGCAGCAGCGGCAGCTGGTCGCCCGTTTCTGCAATCCCCGCGCTCTCTCCGAGGCGGCGGCGGTCACGTCGCTGCCTCAGCCCCTACTGACCCCGGAAACTGCCTTCGACATCTTCGGCCCCGATGCCACCAGTGTGCTGCTGAGGACCTGGCGGGCGTGGCGGACCGGTGCGCGGTGGGATGCCAAGCCGCTCGCCGAAGCAGCGCTCTCGGCCCAGCTGGCCTTCCACGAAGCGGTGGGGCGTCGGCGGAAGGGGAGGGCCGAGGCCGAGCAGTCGTTGGAACGGTTGACCGAAGCGTGGGCCGAGCAAGCCCGCGAAGCTGCGGCCAGGGCGTCGGTCGGGAAGCCGTGGAGGCTGATCGGGGTGGAGATACCGCCTACCGGGGCGTACGCGCATGGTGCAGGGACACACGAATTGCTGACGACCTGGGAGTCGGCTGTCCTCGCGGTGTATCAGATTGCCGTGGACTGGCGCCGGTCCACCGCGGCATTGTGGGTTCCCCAGGGCATCGGCGAGCAACTCCTGGCAGAAGAGGGCACGATGGGGGCGACTGATCTCCTCCGTGAAGCCGAGGACTGGGCCGCGCCGGCTTCCGCTCTCCTCATGGCCTGGGACCCGAAGGGCTCTGCCGGTAAGGCCTGATGGCTGGTCGAGACTTCGTCGTGCCTGTCGCCGCAGAAAGACAAACGGCCACCCGGGCGTAGGGCATTGGTGTCCCAAGTGATGGAAACCGCAGGTCACGGCGCTGTTCAGCGGGCAAGAAGGGACCCTCGCCGACCTTCATCCCGCGTGTATCCCGCAGAATCCGACATGGATCTCTTCGCGGGATGGTGGACTCGTCCCCTCCGCCTCGGAATGCGATGAAACCACCGGTCAGCGCCCTGACGGCAGTTACTTGCACACGGCCAAGTCGGCCGTTGCTGTTCTGTCATGCGCAAGAAAGGCCCTGACCGGCATTTCTGCTGGTCAGGGCCTTAATCCGAAGTGCCCCCGGCAGGATTCGAACCTGCGCACACGGCTCCGGAGGCCGTTGCTCTATCCCCTGAGCTACGGGGGCGCACTGTCTGCCTCGGGTGTTGCTGCCGTCGGCGTGACGGGTAGAACACTACCAGCTCTCCGAGGGTGCCCGTGAACAGGTATTTCGAAGGGATGGACGGGGGATGGAAGTGGACCGGGGTCGCCCGGAGGGGGTGGAAGTGGGGAAAACCCGGACGCAGCCCCGGGAGCGGACCTACTCTCGAGTTGTGTCAGGTGCGTCCGGGCGGGTGCTCGTTGTCGATGACAACCGGGTCATCCGGCAGTTGATCAGGGTCAATCTCGAACTCGAGGGCTTCGAGGTCGTGACCGCGGCCGATGGTGCCGAGTGCCTGGAGGTCGTCCGCCAGGTGCGGCCCGACGCGGTGACGCTCGATGTCGTCATGCCCCGGCTGGACGGGCTGCGGACGGCCGCGCGGCTGCGGGAGGATCCCGGGACGCGGCATCTGCCGGTGGCGATCATCAGCGCGTGCACCCAGTACGAGGTCGAGAGCGGTATCGAGGCAGGGGTCGACGCGTTTCTGGCCAAGCCCTTCGAGCCCGTGGACCTGGTGCGGATGGTGCGGCGGCTGGTGTGCCGGGAAGAGCCTTCGGTGGTCGACGGGCGGTACGGGGCCGGGCGGGCGCTCGGCTGACGGCGGTGCATGTCCAGGACCGGTGACCGGCCGGGGGCGGTGCTGTCCGGGCGACGGCGGTGCATGTCCGGGGGCCGGGTGACCGTATGGCGAAACCGTTCGCTTTACGGGGGGCTCCCTCCCCTACGCTGGTCCCGTGACCCCCGCGCAGCTCTCCCGTACCGTCCGGCACGCCGTGTGCCGGGCGGTGGCGGACGGCGCGCTCGCCGTGGAGGTGCCCGGCAGCGTACGGATCGAGCGGCCCCGGCCGGGCGGCTGCGGGGACTGGGCCACCAATGTCGCGCTCCGGCTCGCCGGGCCTGCCGGGCGGCCCGCCCGAGCGGTGGCCGAGGAGTTGCGGGCGCGGATCGCCGGGGAGCCCGGCATCGGGGCGGTGGAGATCACCGGGCCCGGGTTTCTGAACATCACCGTGGACGAGGATCCGCTGGAGCGCCAGCGCGCAGTCGTGGAGCGGGTCCGCGGGCAGGCCGCCGGGGGAGCGGAGGAGAACCGCGGTCAGGCCCCCGCCGGAGTGGATGACCGGTACCCCCGGGGCAGCGGGCAGGCACTCCCCGGAGCGGCGACAAACCGGACGGCGACCCGCCCCACCGGCACCCGGCAGGCCCTCTGGGACGAGACCGTCGCACTGCTGGGGCAGGCGAGCGGGAGCCCCGGAAGCTCCGTACCGGTGCAGGAGTGCGCCGACGCGAGCGACGTGCCGGGGAAGCTGGGAAGCGACGCCGTGCGGTGGGCGTTTCTGAGCGCCGCCGCGGGCGACCGGGTCCGGCCCGGGGCCGGACTGCTCCGGCAGCACGAGAGCAACCCCCTGTTCACCGTCCGGTACGCGCACTCCCGGGCCCGGGCGCTGAGCCGCGAGGCCGCCCGGCTCGGGTTCGCGGCGCGTGGTGAGCAGTATGTGGAGACACCGCTG
This sequence comes from Streptomyces sp. NPDC003691, assembly GCF_053981115.1. NCBI lineage: Bacteria > Bacillati > Actinomycetota > Actinomycetes > Kitasatosporales > Streptomycetaceae > Streptomyces > Streptomyces sp. NPDC003691. Next base: position 23,198 of record NZ_JBSFNQ010000010.1, read on the forward strand.
GAGCGGTGGATCGGGGACTGGCCGGAGGTGCTCGAATCCGCCGCGCGGCTCGGCGCCCCGGACCGGATCGCCCGGCATCTGGAGGGCACCGCCGAAGCGCTGCTCGGTTTCCAGCACACGGTCCTCCCCGTCGGCGGGGAGAAACCCTCGGCCGCCCACCGCTCCCGGCTCGCGCTCGCCGAAGCCGCCGGGGCGGTGCTGGCCGGCGGCCTGTCCCTGCTCGGCATCAGCGCACCCGAACACCTGTGAGAGAGAACCGACCATGAGCCGTTCCGCACATCCCGCCGGGCCCCGCCACGCCGACGTCCTGCCCGAGGGCCACTACGCCGCCCCGCCCGCCGACCTCAACGCCCTCGACGAGAAGATCTGGGCCCGGACCGTGACCCGGGCCGCGGACGGCGTCGTCGCCGTCGGCGGGATCCCGGTGACGGCGCTGGCGGAGGAGTTCGGCACCCCCGCGTACTTCCTCGACGAGGAGGACTTCCGGGCCCGCTGCCGCGCCTGGGCCGAGGCCTTCGGGCCCGGTGCCGACGTCTTCTACGCCGGGAAGGCCTTCCTCAGCCGCGCCGTCGTGCGCTGGCTGTCCGAGGAGGGGCTCAATCTCGACGTCTGCTCCGGCGGCGAGCTGCGCACCGCCCTGGACGCGGGCATGCCCGCCGAGCGCATCGCCTACCACGGCAACAACAAGTCCCCCGAGGAGATCGAGCGGGCGATCGAAGCCGGGGTCGGGCGGATCGTGCTCGACTCCTTCCAGGAGATCGCCCGGGTCGCCCACACCGCCCAGCGGCTCGGCCGCCGCCAGAAGGTGCTGATCCGGGTCACCGTCGGGGTCGAGGCACACACCCACGAGTTCATCGCCACCGCGCACGAGGACCAGAAGTTCGGCATCCCGCTCGCCGGGGACCAGGCCGCCGAAGCGGTCCGCCGGGCGCTCGCCCTCGACGGCCTCGAACTGGTCGGCATCCACTCCCACATCGGTTCCCAGATCTTCGACACCTCCGGCTTCGAGGTCGCCGCCCACCGGGTGGTCGGACTGCTCAAGCGGGTCCGCGACGAGCACGGCGTCGAACTGCCCGAGATCGACCTCGGCGGCGGTCTGGGCATCGCGTACACCCCCGGCGACGACCCGCGTGAACCGCATCACATCGCCAAGGCGCTCCACGAGATCGTAGGCCGCGAGTGCGACGCCGCCGGGCTGCGCAGCCCGCGGATCTCGGTCGAGCCCGGCCGGGCCATCGTCGGACCGACCGCCTTCACGCTGTACGAGGTCGGCACCATCAAGCCGCTGGAGGGGCTGCGGACGTACGTCAGCGTCGACGGCGGGATGTCGGACAACATCCGCACCGCGCTCTACGACGCCGAGTACAGCGTCGTCCTGGTCTCCCGCACCTCCGACGCGCCCCCGATGCTCAGCCGCGTCGTCGGCAAGCACTGCGAGAGCGGTGACATCGTGGTGAAGGACGCCTTCCTCCCGGCCGACCTGGCCCCGGGCGATCTGATCGCGGTCCCCGCGACCGGCGCCTACTGCCGCTCGATGGCCAGCAACTACAACCATGCGCTGCGCCCGCCCGTGGTGGCGGTCTCGGAAGGTGCGGCGCGAGTGATCGTCCGGCGCGAGACGGAGGAAGATCTGTTGCGTCTCGATGTCGGTTAATGGAGATAGATGTCTCGGATGCCGGACGGAGCATAGAAAATGCTGTCCGGTGAGTGAGACTGGACCAACCCCCAAATGTTGAGAAACGAGGTCGGATGATGCGTACGCGTCCGCTGAAGGTGGCGCTGCTGGGCTGTGGAGTGGTCGGCTCAGAGGTGGCGCGCATCATGACGACGCACGCCGACGACCTCGCGGCCCGGATCGGCGCCCCCGTGGAACTCGCGGGGGTCGCCGTGCGGCGGCCCTCCAAGGTGCGCGAGGGCATCGACCCCGCGCTGGTCACCACGGATGCCACGGCCCTGGTCAAACGCGGCGACATCGACGTCGTCATCGAGGTCATCGGCGGGATCGAGCCGGCCCGCACCCTGATCACCACCGCCTTCGAGCACGGCGCGTCCGTAGTGTCGGCGAACAAGGCGCTGCTGGCCGAGGACGGTGCCACGCTGTACGCCGCCGCCGAGCGGCACGGCCGCGACCTGTACTTCGAGGCCGCCGTCGCCGGGGCGATCCCGCTGATCCGGCCGCTGCGCGAATCGCTGGCGGGCGACAAGGTCAACCGGGTCCTCGGCATCGTCAACGGCACCACGAACTTCATCCTCGACAAGATGGACACCTCCGGCGCCGGATACACCGAGGCGCTGGACGAGGCCACCGCCCTCGGTTACGCGGAGGCCGACCCGACCGCCGACGTCGAGGGCTTCGACGCGGCCGCCAAGGCCGCGATCCTCGCCTCCATCGCCTTCCACACCCGGGTCCGGCTCGACGACGTCCACCGCGAGGGCCTGACCGAGGTCACCGCCGCCGATATCGCCTCCGCCAAGCGCATGGGCTGCACGGTCAAGCTGCTGGCGATCTGCGAGCGCGCCGCCGACGGCCGGTCGGTCACCGCCCGGGTGCACCCCGCGATGATTCCGCTCAGCCATCCGCTCGCCTCCGTCCGCGAGGCGTACAACGCGGTCTTCGTGGAGTCCGAGGCCGCCGGGCAGCTGATGTTCTACGGCCCCGGCGCGGGCGGCGCGCCCACCGCGTCCGCGGTCCTCGGCGATCTGGTCGCCGTCTGCCGCAACAAGCTCGCCGGGGCCACGGGCCCGGGGGAGTCCGCGTACACCCAGCTGCCCGTGAGCCCCATGGGCGAGGTCGTGACGCGGTACCACATCAGCCTCGACGTGGCCGACAAGCCGGGTGTCCTCGCCCAGGTCGCGACGGTCTTCGCCGAGCACGGGGTGTCCATCGACACCGTCCGCCAGCAGGGCCGCCCGGACAGCGACGGTGAGGCCTCCCTCGTCGTCGTCACCCACCGCGCGCCCGACGCCGCCCTCTCGGGGACCGTCGAGGCGCTGCGCAAGCTCGACACCGTGCGTGGTGTCGCCAGCATCATGCGTGTTGAAGGGGAGTAACCAGCAATGACCCACCAGTGGCGCGGCATCATCGAGGAGTACCGGGACCGGCTCCCGGTCTCCGACACCACTCCGGTCGTCACGCTCCGTGAGGGTGGTACGCCGCTCGTACCCGCGCAGGTGCTCTCCGAGCGCACCGGCTGCGAGGTCCACCTCAAGGTGGAGGGCGCCAACCCCACCGGTTCCTTCAAGGACCGCGGGATGACGATGGCGATCACCCGCGCCAAGGAGGAGGGGGCCAAGGCGGTCATCTGTGCCTCCACCGGCAACACCTCCGCCTCGGCCGCGGCTTACGCGGTACGGGCCGGGATGGTCTGCGCGGTACTGGTGCCCCGGGGGAAGATCGCGCTCGGCAAGATGGGCCAGGCGCTGGTCTACGGCTCGAAGATCCTCCAGGTCGACGGCAACTTCGACGACTGCCTGGACCTGGCCAGGAATCTGTCCGAAAACTATCCGGTGGCCCTGGTCAACTCGGTCAATCCCTACCGGATCGAAGGCCAGAAGACTGCCTCCTTCGAGATCGTGGACGCCCTCGGCGACGCCCCCGACATCCATGTGCTGCCGGTCGGCAACGCGGGCAACATCACGGCCTACTGGAAGGGCTACCGGGAGTACGCCGCCGACGGCCCGGCCACCCGCACCCCGCGGATGTGGGGCTTCCAGGCGTCCGGCTCCGCGCCGATCGTCCGCGGCGAGGTGGTCAAGGACCCCTCGACCATCGCCACCGCCATCCGGATCGGCAACCCGGCCTCCTGGCAGCAGGCGCTGGCCGCCCGCGACGAGTCCGGCGGCGCCATCGACGAGGTGACGGACCGTGAGATCCTGCGGGCCTACCGCCTGTTGGCCTCGCAGGAGGGCGTCTTCGTGGAGCCGGCGTCCGCCGCTTCCGTGGCCGGTCTGCTGAAGGCCGCCGAGGCGGGTCTGGTCGACCCGGGCCAGCGGATCGTCTGCACGGTCACCGGCAACGGTCTGAAGGACCCCGACTGGGCCGTGGCCGGCGCTCCGCAGCCCGTCACCGTCCCGGTCGACGCGCCGACCGCGGCCGCCCGCCTCGGTCTGGCGTAGCGGTCCGGGATACCGCGCCGTCCGGCCGCGGCGGCCCGCACGCCAAGGCGTCCGGGCCGTCGCGGCCGGGGTGCGAGGACCCGGTGACGGGGCCCGGGCAGCCGTAATACCCCGGTGGAAAGCATCCCAAGCCGGGCGGTGCCGGAGGCCGGGGCACAGCGGGCTCGCGACACGCATCGTGCGCCTCCTGTGCGCCCTATGTCGCCACTGAACCTTCCTTCGATAGGCTGTACCGAACCCACCCACCCCGTATGCCGGTGCGGTGGTGCGACCGTCGTTCGCGGCCCCGGGGGCTGACCCCTCCCGATCCCGCGCACCGCCCGTACGCACATCGGTTCCCCCCTTCATCCCCATTCGGCAGAACCCGACACCACCGATACCGTCAACAACACCGTCACCGCCCGTCCCTTGCGCAACAAGGGGCAGAGCCAAGGAGAGTCTTCGAGCGATGGCCGGTCCAGCGTTCCGCGCCGCCGCCGTCCGGGTGCGCACCCCCGCCACCAGCGCCAATCTCGGTCCGGGCTTCGATGCCTTCGGGCTGTCGCTGGGGCTGTACGACGATGTCGTCGTCCGGGTCGCGGACTCCGGTCTGCACATCGACATCGCGGGTGAGGGCGCGTCGACGCTGCCCCGTGACGAGAGCCATCTGCTCGTACGCTCCCTGCGTACGGCCTTCGATCTGCTCGGCGGACAGCCGCGCGGCCTCGAAATCGTCTGTGCCAACCGGATTCCGCACGGCCGCGGCCTCGGCTCCTCCTCCGCCGCCATCTGCGCCGGGATCGTCGCCGCCCGCGCGGTGACCATAGGGGGCGAGTCCCGCCTCGACGACACGGCGCTGCTGGAGCTGGCCACCGAGATCGAGGGCCACCCGGACAATGTCGCCGCCTGTCTGCTCGGCGGTTTCACCCTCGCCTGGACCGACTCCGGCGCCGCCCGCGCCATCAGGATGGACCCCGCGGATTCCGTCGTTCCGGTGGTTTTCGTCCCCGAGAAGCCGGTGCTCACGGAGACCGCGCGGGGGCTGCTGCCGCGGACCGTCCCGCATGTGGACGCCGCCGCGAACGCCGGCCGTGCGGCCCTGCTGGTCGAGGCGCTGACCCGCCGTCCCGAGCTGCTGCTGCCCGCCACGGAGGACCGGCTCCACCAGGAGTACCGCGCCCCGGCGATGCCGCAGAGCGTCGACCTTGTCAACCGACTGCGCGCCGACGGCGTCCCTGCAGTCATCTCCGGTGCGGGCCCCACGGTGCTCGCGCTGGCCGAGAACAGTGCGGCCGAGAAGGTCGCACAGCTCGCGGGGGAGGGCTGGGCGGCCAACCGCCTGGGCTTCGACACCGCGGGTGCGAGCGTGCTGCCGCTCGTCTCCTCCGGGGCCGCCGCGCCCGCCGGGGATCCGTCGGGAGACGGATCCGGGCAGGTGTACGGGGCCGGGGGCGGCGCCCGGGAGCCCGGTGACACGCCCCTCGGGTGAGCCGCCCCGGCGGGGAACCGCCCCGGGAGCGGGGCGGACGCCGCGGCGAGCGGACAGCGGGGCATTTCCGGGAATTCCCGGGGAGAAATCCGGGCGGCCGCCCGGCGGGATCCCCGTGGTGATTCCCGGGGACACGAGATTGCCGGTGATGGAGAGGGGGAATGTTTGTTGGAGCCGGTAGTGTTAACCTCAAGTCAGCACCCGAAGCCTTTGCGGCTCGGAGCTTCGTGTCCCGTATCGGGACCACCAATTCTTCCGGGAGCCTCCCCGACTGCCTGAGCAGCCTGCCTGAGCAGTATCGAGCACGCTCCGGAACCGGCACGACACCCCCCGCTCCGCCGAGAAGTGGCCGAGCAGGGGGATCTCGGGCCGGATCGCAAGTATCTGCTTCTCCGCCGTACGCAGAATCGGCGGGGACCACCGCCCCGGCACGGTCGCCATCACCGACCGCGTTCGGACAGCACAACCGGTCGCCGAGCCAGATGGCCGACGTCCGCTCCAGGGAAGGACCCTTCGTGAGCGACACCACCGATCTGATGGGCGTGACTGCCGACACCAGCGTCGACACTTCCGCGCCCGCCGCAGGTGCTGCCTCCGGCACCACCGCCCGGCGCCGCCGCTCCGGCACCGGCCTTGAGGGCATGGTCCTGGCCGAGTTGCAGCAGGTCGCGTCCGGCCTCGGGATCCGGGGCACCGCGCGGATGCGCAAGAGCCAGTTGATCGAGGTCATCAAGGAGGCCCAGGCCGGCGGCGGAGCCGCGGCCAAGAAGGCCGCCGAGCCCGAGGCCAAGACCGCCGAGGCCAAGCCGAAGCGCCGCGCCACCTCGAAGGCGCGTACGGGCGACGCCGCGGCCGAGGCCGCCCCGGCCGCCGAGAAGGCCGCGCCGGCCGCCGAGAAGGCGGAGAAGGCCGTGGCCCAGCAGCAGATCGACATCCCGGGACAGCCGGTCAGCGACGACCAGCCGGCCGTCGAGCGCCGCCGCCGCCGGGCCACGGCGCAGGCGGGCAGCCCCGAGGTCCAGGACGGCGGCGCCGTCGCGGTCAAGGAGGCCGAGAAGGTCTCCCGGACCGACGCGCAGGACTCCGGCGCGCAGGACGGCGAGGGCCGCAAGGACCGCGGCGAGCGCGGTCAGCGCGGCGACCGCCGGGACCGCCAGCGCGGCCGCAAGGGCGACGACCAGCAGCAGGGCGGACAGCGTCAGCAGCAGGGCGGCCAGAGCCGTCAGCAGGCCGCTCCGCAGGACGACTTCGACGACGAGGGCGGCCGCCGTGGCCGCCGCGGCCGCTACCGCGACCGCCGTGGCCGCCGCGGCCGCGAGGACTTCGCCGGCGAGCCGCAGGTCTCCGACGACGATGTGCTGATCCCCGTCGCGGGCATCCTCGACATCCTCGACAACTACGCCTTCATCCGCACCTCGGGCTACCTCCCGGGCCCCAACGACGTGTACGTGTCGCTGGCCCAGGTCCGCAAGAACGGCCTGCGCAAGGGCGACCACGTCACCGGCGCCGTGCGGCAGCCCAAGGACGGCGAGCGCCGCGAGAAGTTCAACGCGCTGGTCCGCCTGGACTCGGTCAACGGCATGGCCCCCGAATCGGGCCGCGGCCGCCCCGAGTTCAACAAGCTGACCCCGCTCTACCCGCAGGACCGGCTCCGCCTGGAGACCGACCCGGGTGTGCTGACGACCCGGATCATCGACCTGGTGTCGCCGATCGGCAAGGGCCAGCGCGGTCTGATCGTGGCCCCGCCGAAGACCGGCAAGACCATGATCCTGCAGGCGATCGCCAACGCCATCACGGTCAACAGCCCCGAGTGCCACCTGATGGTCGTCCTCGTCGACGAGCGGCCCGAAGAGGTCACCGACATGCAGCGGTCGGTCAAGGGCGAGGTCATCTCCTCGACCTTCGACCGTCCCGCCGAGGACCACACCACCGTCGCCGAACTCGCCATCGAGCGGGCCAAGCGCCTGGTGGAGCTGGGCCACGACGTGGTTGTCCTGCTGGACTCCATCACCCGTCTGGGCCGCGCCTACAACCTGGCGGCGCCCGCCTCCGGCCGCATCCTGTCCGGTGGTGTCGACTCGACCGCGCTCTACCCGCCGAAGCGCTTCTTCGGTGCCGCGCGCAACATCGAGGACGGCGGCTCGCTGACCATCCTGGCCACCGCGCTGGTCGACACCGGCTCGCGGATGGACGAGGTGATCTTCGAGGAGTTCAAGGGCACCGGCAACATGGAGCTCAAGCTCGACCGGAAGCTCTCCGACAAGCGCATCTTCCCGGCGGTGGACGTGGACGCGTCCAGCACCCGCAAGGAGGAGATCCTGCTCGGCAGCGAGGAGCTGGGCATCGTCTGGAAGCTGCGCCGGGTGCTGCACGCGCTCGACCAGCAGCAGGCGATCGAGCTGCTGCTCGACAAGATGAAGCAGACGAAGTCGAACGCCGAGTTCCTGCTCCAGATCCAGAAGACGACGCCGTCGTCCAACGACTGACGCCCGTCGCAGAGTGGCCCGTGGGCCCCGCCTTCCCCGAGTGGGACGGCGGGGCCCACGGCCGTTCCGGGCCCGTACCGCCGCGGTTCCCGGGCCTTCTCACGCGGTTTTCATCACCGCATGCAACCCTTTTGCTGAGGGACGCGTCCTACCAATGGCGGAACAAAGCTGGACAGAGCGGAAGTTTTGCCCTCGCTCGGTGGCCGGAGGGTCACGGAGCGCGACGGCGGTACGGAGGGGGTCCCAGGCGCCGGGAGGCGCCCGCAGGGCAGGAGAGGACATGAACGAGCAGAGCAGCGGCGACAGCGGTACGGGCGGTGCCGGGAGCGGCCGGAAGCCGCGTTCCGGCAGGCGCCGGGCCGGTGTGATCGCCGCCTGGGCCACGGCGGCCCTGGTCGCCGTCGGCGGCGCCGGGCTCGGCTATCTCTATCTCGGCCTCGACGGCAATCTCCGCGGTATCGACATCAACGCCCGGCTCAGCGAGCGGGACCGCCCCCAGGACATCGGCAACGGCTCCCTGGACATCCTCGTCCTGGGCTCCGACTCCCGTTCCGGCGCCAATCGCGAGTACGGGCGCGACCAGGGCGGCGCCCGCGCCGACACCGCCATGGTGGTCCACGTCTACAAGGGCCACCGCAAGGCCAGCGTGGTCTCCATACCCCGCGACACCCTCGTCGACCGGCCGGCCTGCACCGGCCCCGAGGGCGAGCGAATACCCGCCGCCCACGGCGTGATGTTCAACAGCGCCTACGAGGAGGGCGGCCCGGCCTGCGCCGTCAGCACCGTCGAGCGGCTCTCCGGGATCCGCATGGACCACTACATCGAGGTCGACTTCACCGGCTTCAAGAAACTCGTCGACGAACTCGGCGGTGTGAAGATCACCACCACCGAACCGATCCGGGACCAGGACAGCCGCCTCGACCTGCCCGCCGGGACCCACACCCTCGACGGTGAACAGGCCCTCGGCCTGGTCCGTACCCGCAAGAGCGTCGGCGACGGCAGCGACCTGGGCCGGATACAGCTCCAGCAGGCCTTTGTGAAGGCGTTCCTCGCCCAGGTCAAGGACGCCGGGCTGCTCACCGACCCGCTGAAGCTCTACGGGGTCGCCGACACCGCCACCCAGGCCGTCACCACGGACTCCGGCCTCGCCTCCGTACCGAAGCTCACCGGCCTCGCCCGCTCCCTGGGCGGCATCGACCCCGCCGATGTACGGATGGTCACCATGCCGGTCGTCTACGACCCCCAGGACCCCAACCGCGTCGTCCCCCTCGACGGCGCCGCCCGGCAGGTATGGACCGCCCTGCGGCAGGACCGGCCGATCCCGGCGGGCGCGCTGACGCACTCCGCGGGCGACAAGGCCGGCACGGTGGTCACCCCCACCCCGGACGCGGCCGACACGCCCCGTACCGGCGCCGGCACGGAGTGACGCCGGCGCGCGCCGCCGGTCACCCGGCGCGCACGCCCGGGCACCCGGAACCACCCCGCCCGCCCCTTTACGGCGCCCGGAACCGCCGGGAATAGTTCCGCACCGACCCCGGTTTTGGGAGATACGGCCGGTCCTGGCAGACTGGTTCGTCGGCCCCGGTTCACGCGCGTGCACTCCGCCCGTGCGACCCGGCGCCCTCCCGAAACTAGGAGACACCTTGAAGCGCGACATCCACCCCGAGTACGTCGAGACGCAGGTCAGCTGCACCTGTGGCGCGTCGTTCACGACTCGCAGCACCCTGTCCTCCGGCACCATCCGTGCCGAGGTCTGCTCCGAGTGCCACCCGTTCTACACGGGCAAGCAGAAGATCCTCGACACCGGTGGCCGCGTGGCCCGCTTCGAGGCCCGCTTCGGCAAGGCTGGCGGCTCCGCCAAGAAGTAGCGAGCCAACTGCGCCGGTCACCGGCCGTCCCCGTGCCGGGGCGGCCGGGACCGGCGCTTTGACGTCCCGCAGCACCTTCGTACGTAAGCAGAGCAGGAGCCCCCGATGTTCGAGGCGGTCGAGGAACTCGTCGGCGAGCACGCCGACCTTGAGCAGAAGCTGGCCGACCCCTCCGTCCACGCCGACCAGTCCAACGCGCGCAGACTCAACAAGCGCTACGCCGAGCTGACCCCGATCATCGCCGCCTACCGGTCCTGGAAGGGCACCGGCGACGATATCGAGACGGCCCGCGAGCTGGCCGCCGACGACCCGGACTTCGCCGCCGAGGTCAAGGTGCTGGAGAAGCAGCGGGAAGAGCTGACGGACCGGCTCCGGCTGCTGCTGGTGCCCCGCGACCCCAGCGACGACAAGGACGTCATCCTGGAGGTCAAGGCCGGCGCCGGCGGCGACGAGTCCGCCCTCTTCGCGGGCGATCTGCTGCGGATGTACCTCCGCTACGCCGAGCGCGTCGGCTGGAAGACCGAGATCATCGACGCCACCGAGTCGGAGCTGGGCGGCTACAAGGACGTCCAGGTCGCCGTGAAGACCAAGGGCGGCCAGGGCGCCACCGAGCCCGGCCAGGGCGTCTGGGCCCGCCTCAAGTACGAGGGCGGCGTGCACCGCGTCCAGCGCGTGCCCGCCACCGAGTCCCAGGGCCGGATCCACACCTCCGCGGCCGGTGTCCTCGTGACCCCCGAGGCCGAGGAGATCGACGTCGAGATCAACCCCAACGATCTGCGGATCGACGTCTACCGCTCCTCCGGTCCCGGCGGCCAGTCCGTGAACACCACCGACTCCGCGGTGCGCATCACCCATCTGCCCACCGGTGTGGTCGCCTCCTGCCAGAACGAGAAGAGCCAGCTCCAGAACAAGGAGCAGGCCCTGCGCATCCTACGCTCCCGGCTGCTCGCCGCCGCCCAGGAAGAGGCCGAGAAGGAGGCCGCGGACCAGCGCCGCAGCCAGGTCCGCACGGTCGACCGCTCCGAGAAGATCCGGACCTACAACTACCCGGAGAACCGCCTCTCCGACCACCGCGTCGGCTTCAAGGCGTACAACCTCGACCAGGTACTCGACGGCGATCTCGACGCCGTCATCCAGGCCTGTGTCGACGCCGACTCCGCGGCCAAGCTCGCGGCCGCCCAGTAAGCCCGGCCGGACCCTTCCGTACCAACCAGGTGGAGGACCACCAGTGAACCTGCTGCTCGCCGAGGTGGCCCAGGCCACCCAGCGGCTGGCCGACGCCGGCGTACCCTCGCCGCGCTTCGACGCGGAGGAGCTGGCCGCGTATGTGCACGCGGTGAAGCGGGGCGAGCTCCACCTGGTCAAGGACGCCGACTTCGACGCCCGCTACTGGGAGGCCGTCGCCCGCCGCGAGGCCCGCGAACCCCTCCAGCACATCACCGGCCGCGCCTTCTTCCGCTATCTGGAGCTCCAGGTCGGACCCGGTGTCTTCGTGCCCCGCCCGGAGACCGAATCCGTCGTCGGCTGGGCCATAGACGCCGTCCGCGCCATGGACGTGGTCGAACCGCTGATCGTCGACCTCTGTACGGGATCGGGCGCGATCGCCCTGGCCATGGCGCAGGAGGTGCCCCGCTCCCGGGTCCATGCCGTGGAGCTGTCCGACGACGCCCTGCACTGGGCCCGGAAGAACGCCGAGGGCTCCCGGGTCACCCTCCACCAGGGCAATGCGCTCACCGCGCTGCCCGAACTGGACGGCCAGGTCGACCTGGTGATCTCCAACCCGCCGTACATCCCGCTCACCGAGTGGGAGTACGTGGCGCCCGAGGCCCGCGACCACGACCCGGAGATGGCCCTCTTCTCCGGCGAGGACGGCCTCGACACCATCCGCGGCATCGAACGGACCGCCCACCGGCTGCTGCGCCCCGGCGGGCTCGTCGTCATCGAGCACGCGGACACCCAGGGCGGCCAGGTGCCGTGGATCTTCGCCGAGGAGTCCGGCTGGACGGACGCGGCGGACCATCCCGATCTGAACAACCGCCCGCGGTTCGCGACCGCCCGCAAGGCGACGCCGTGACGACGACCCCGTACGCTCCTGCCGCGTACCTGCCCGAGGAGGCTCTCTGATGGCCCGGCGATACGACTGCAACGACGCGACCGACCGGACGACCGGGCTGCGCGAGGCATCGTCCGCGGTCCGCCGCGGCGAACTGGTCGTGCTGCCCACCGACACCGTGTACGGGCTGGGCGCCGACGCCTTCAGCTCCGAGGCCGTCGCCGGTCTGCTGGCCGCCAAGGGCCGCGGCCGCAATATGCCCACCCCGGTCCTCATCGGCTCCCCGAACACCCTCCACGGGCTGGTCACCGACTTCTCGGAGAACGCCTGGGAGCTGGTGGACGCCTTCTGGCCGGGCGCGCTGACCCTGGTCGCCCGGCACCAGCCGTCCCTCCAGTGGGACCTGGGCGACACCCGCGGGACCGTCGCCGTCCGGATGCCGCTGCACCCGGTCGCCATCGAACTGCTCACCGAGGTCGGCCCGATGGCCGTCTCCTCGGCCAATCTGACCGGCCACCCGGCACCCGAGGACTGCGACGCCGCGCAGGGCATGCTCGGCGACTCCGTCTCCGTCTACCTCGACGGCGGGCCGACGCCCGGTATCGTCCCCTCGTCGATCGTCGACGTCACCGGGGAGGTGCCGGTGCTGCTGCGCGCCGGGGCACTGACCGCGGACGAGCTGCGCAAGGTCGTCCCCGACCTCGAGGTGGCGCCTTGATCGCCCCTGACCAGGGGCGTGGCACCGAGTCGGACGACTGCTTCCGGATACTCCACGTCAGCACCGGCAACGTCTGCCGCTCGCCGATCACCGAGCGGCTGACCCGGCACGCCCTCAGCGACCGCCTCGGCGATCTGCTGGCGAGCGGGCTGATCGTGGAGAGCGCCGGCACCTGGGGGCACGAGGGTGCGCCCATGGAGGCCAACGCCGAGATCGTGCTCGCCGACTTCGGCGCCGACGCCACCGGTTTCACCGGGCGGGAGCTGCTGGACGAGCATGTCATCCGGGCCGATCTGGTGCTGACCGCGACCCGGGACCACCGGGCGCAGGTCATCTCGATGGGGCACTCCGCCGGACTGCGGACTTTCACCCTCAAGGAGTTCACCCGGCTGGTGCGGGCCATAGACCCGGCGACCCTGCCCGACCCGCGCGACGAGGGCGTCGTCGAGCGCGCCCGGGCGCTGGTGCGGGCCGCGGCCGCGCTGCGCGGCTGGCTGCTGGCCCCCAGCCCGGACGCGGACGAGGTGTACGACCCCTACGGCGCGCCGATCACCTTCTTCCGCTCCATCGGCGACGAGATCAACCAGGCGCTGGACCCGGTGGTCACCGCCCTGACGGGCGTTCCCGCCCGGCACTGACGCCCCGCGGCGGCCCGGCCCGGCCGCTCGCGCGCGCCGCGGGCACCCGCGGCCTACAGTGAAAGCGCACCGATACGCGAGGACCGGAGCGCGCCATGCCCGTCCGCACCGCACGCGCGAGCGCCGCGAAGAGCGCCGTCCGCTATACCGCCGATCCGGAGCTGCTGAGGCGGCGGGATCCCGAGATCGCCGAGGTGATCGAGGAGGAGACGGCCCGGCAGACCGGGTCGCTCCAGCTGATCGCCGCGGAGAACTTCACCTCCCCGGCGGTGCTGGCCGCCCTCGGCTCCCCGCTGGTCAACAAGTACGCGGAGGGCTATCCCGGCGCCCGCCACCACGGCGGCTGCGAGCTGGTCGACGCGGCCGAGCGGATCGCCGTGGACCGGGCCCGGGCATTGTTCGGCGCCGAGCACGCCAATGTGCAGCCCCACTCGGGCTCCTCCGCGGTGCTGGCGGCGTACGCGGCGCTGCTGCGGCCCGGTGACACGGTGCTGGCGATGGGGCTCCCGTACGGCGGACATCTCACCCACGGCTCGCCGGCGAACTTCTCGGGGCGCTGGTTCGACTTCGTGGGCTACGGCACCGACCCGGAGACCGGGCTGATCGACTACCGCGAGGTGCGCAGACTGGCCCGGACCCGGGGGCCGAAGGCGATCGTCTGCGGCTCCATCTCCTACCCCCGCCATCCCGACTACGCGCTCTTCCGGGAGATCGCCGACGAGGCGGGCGCGGTGCTGATCGCGGACGCCGGGCATCCGATGGGGCTGATCGCGGGCGGGGCGGCGCCCAGCCCGGTGCCGTACGCCGACGTGGTCTGCGCCACCACCCACAAGGTGCTGCGGGGGCCGCGCGGCGGGCTGGTGCTCTGCGGCGAGGAGACGGCGGGGCGGATCGACCGGGCGGTGTTCCCGTTCACCCAGGGCGGGGCCCAGATGAACACCGTCGCGGCGAAGGCGGTGGCGTTCGGCGAGGCCGCGGCGCCCGCGTTCGCGGCGTACGCCCACCGGGTGGTGGCCAACGCGCGGGTGCTGGCGGCCGGTCTGGAGGCGGAGGGCTTCACGGTCCTGACGGGCGGTACGGACACCCATCTGATCGTGGTGGACCCCGGACCCCTCGGAGCGGACGGGAGGACCGCACGCGGCCGTCTGGCGGCCTGCGGGCTGGTACTGGACACCTGTGCGCTCCCCCATACGGAGGAGGCCCGGGGGCTGCGCCTGGGGACCGCGGCGGTCACCACCCAGGGGATGGGGGAGGCGGAGATGGCGCGGATCGCGGTGCTCTGCGCGGCCGCGCTGTACGCCGAGGGTGACGCGGTGCGGACCTTGCGTACGGAGGCGGCGGAGCTGGCCGGTAGATTTCCGCCGTATCCGGGGTAGCCGAGACCGTGTGCAACCGTCAGCGGCGCCCGCCAGTCCTTCACCATGCGGCCGCCACGGTTAGGGTGTGGGGCTGAGATGGCCAGCGATTCCTGTGGGGCAGCCCGTGCGTGATTATCTGCTGACGCTCTGTGTCACAGCCGCGGTGACCTATCTGCTGACCGGTCCGGTGCGGAAGTTCGCCATCGCGACCGGGGCGATGCCGGAGGTCCGCGCGCGCGACGTGCACCGAGAACCGACGCCGAGGCTCGGCGGCATCGCCATGTTCTTCGGGCTGTGCGCGGGGCTGCTGGTCGCCGACCATCTGCAGAACCTGGGCAGTGTCTTCGAGCTGTCGAACGAACCGCGGGCGCTGCTCTCCGGCGCCGCGCTGATCTGGATCATCGGGGTCCTCGACGACAAGTTCGAGATCGACGCGCTGATCAAGCTCGGCGGCCAGATGATCGCCGCCGGTGTGATGGTGATGCAGGGTCTGACCATCCTGTGGATCCCGGTCCCCGGTGTCGGCACGGTCTCGCTCACCTCCTGGCAGGGCACCCTGCTGACGGTGGCGATCGTGGTGATCACCATCAACGCGGTGAACTTCGTCGACGGTCTCGACGGGCTCGCGGCCGGCATGGTCTGCATCGCGGCCGCCGCGTTCTTCCTCTACTCGTACCGCCTGTGGGTCGGCAACATGATCGAGGCCGCCGCCCCCGCCGCCCTGTTCACGGCCATCCTGATGGGCATGTGCCTGGGCTTCCTGCCGCACAATATGCATCCGGCGCGGATCTTCATGGGAGATTCGGGGTCGATGCTGATCGGCCTGGTGCTGTCCGCCTCCGCGATCTCGGTCACCGGCCAGGTGGACCCCGACACCCTGCGGATCTTCGTCTACGACGGCAGCACCCGCGACGCCACCCATGCGATGCTGCCGGTCTTCATCCCGCTGCTGCTGCCGCTGACGATCATCGCCATCCCGGTCGCCGACCTGGTGCTGGCCATCGTCCGCCGGACCTGGAAGGGCCAGTCGCCGTTCGCCGCCGACCGGGGGCACCTCCACCACCGGCTGCTGGAGATCGGCCACTCGCACAGCCGGGCCGTACTGATCATGTACTTCTGGTCGGCGGTGTTCGCCTTCGGCGTGGTCGGCTACTCGGTGCACTCCGCGTCCCTGTGGATCGTCATGGTGATCGTCGGGCTGAGCGCGGTGGGCCTGGTGCTGCTTCTGCTGCCGCGGTTCACCCCGCGGGCGCCGCGCTGGATGGAGCGGTTCGTCCCGCCGCGCTACCGCCGCCGCAAGCGGCCCGCGGCCGGTGCAGAGCCGGAGCCCGCCCACGCGTACGCGGCCGGGGCCGGTGAGGCGTCCGGCACGGGTGGGGAGAGCGGGGCGGAAGAGGCCCGGAGGAAGCTTCCGGAGGGGGTCGGCGGGGCCACCGCGCTCGGCGCGAGGCCGGAGCCCGCGGAGCGGAAGAAGGCCGGAACCCCAGGGTGACTTTTGCCATGTTCGGGCCCATTAGCAGACAAGCCGCGGCCAAGTCCGCGCACACACGGGCGCATTCACTCTCATGTGTGAGAGTGGGCACACGAACGGGTAAAGGTCTCCTCAAATAGCTTGTGATACGATTCACGAGAACCGGCGACAGTGCCGAAGGACCGTAGTGCGACGGTCTTCCGGCCCCCGAGGACCCGTCTCGGACCCGGCTTACGCTCGTCCATGACGACACCACTGCCACCAACCGCAAGCGGAGATGCCGCCATGCCGTCCACTGACGCACGCACCCTTCTGCACACCGCCGTACCGACCGCAGTCACCGGCCTGATCGCCGTTGGCGTCGGCGCCGGCGTCGCGGGCGGCAAGGGCGCGCTCGGCGCCGCCGTCGGCGCGCTGGTGGTCGTTCTCTTCATGGGGACGGGACTCGTCGTCCTGCAGCGCACCGCCAAGCAGTACCCGCATCTGTTCCAGGCGATGGGCTTTCTGCTCTACACCACACAGCTGCTGCTGCTCTTCGTCTTCCTGCTGGCGTTCAAGGACACGACCCTCTTCGATTCGAAGGTCTTCGCCCTGACGCTGCTGGTGGCGACCATCGTCTGGGTCGCGGCCCAGGCCCGCGCCTATCTCAAAGCCAAGATCCTCTACGTCGAGCCCGAGGAAAACGCGGGCGCGGGGGCCCCGAAGACCGGGTCCGCGACGTGAAGCGTAGGGCCGGGATAAATGGGCTTTCGGGTTCCTGCTATCGTCCGGTGCCAACTGCGGCACTGCGGGCGCGGGCATCCGAGCTGACGCCCGCTCATCCGCGAGGCTCATGGCCCGCCCGCCGCCCCACCATCCGTTACACCAGTCCCGTGCCGAACCGCGGCTGCGCGCCGCGCCGACACAACGAGGTTGCCGTACCTATGCGCCACGCTGAAGGAGCCCGCGGTGAGTGCTGACCCCCAGATGCTCGCCTTCGAGGCGGACTGTCAACTCTTCACCGGGTGTGGATTCAACGCCCCTGGGCTCCACACGTTCATGTACGAGCCTCTGTTCACGGTCGGTGGCTTCGAGTTCAACAAGCCCATGCTGCTCGCCTTCGCGAGCACGCTGATCGTCGTCGGCTTCTTCTGGGCGGCCTTCAACAAGCCGAAGCTGGTGCCCGGCAAGGTCCAGATGATCGGTGAAGCGGGTTACGACTTCGTCCGCAAGGGCGTCGTCTACGAGATCATCGGCAAGAAGGAGGGCGAGAAGTACGTCCCCCTGATGGTCTCCCTGTTCTTCTTCATCTGGATCATGAACCTGTGGTCGATCATTCCGATCGCCCAGTTCCCGGTGACCTCGCTGATCGCGTACCCGGTGGTCCTCGCCCTCCTCGTCTACTTCCTCTGGGTCGGACTGACCTTCAAGAAGCACGGCTTCGTCGGCGGCTGGAAGAACATCCTTGGCTACAACAAGGACCTCGGCAAGATCCTTCCGCTGATCATGCTGCTGGAGTTCTTCTCGAACCTGATCATCCGCCCGTTCACCCACGCCGTCCGGCTCTTCGCCAACATGTTCGCGGGCCACCTGCTGATCGTGATGTTCACCGTCGCGACCTGGTACCTGCTCAACGGCGTCGGCGTCCTCTACGCGGGCACCTCGTTCATCCTCGTCATGGCGATGATCGTGTTCGAGCTGTTCATCCAGGCCGTCCAGGCGTACGTGTTCGTCCTGCTGGCGTCCAACTACATCCAGGGCGCGCTCTCCGAGCACCACTGATTCACCTCAGACCTCCCTCCAGCGCAACCCTCCAGATCGTCCGGTGGCCAACCCCCACCGGGTCCTTGAAAGAGAAGGAAGAACCGGCATGTCCGCTCTCCAGACCCTCGCCGCCGTCGAAGGCAACGTCGCCGCCATCGGTTACGGCCTCGCCGCCATCGGCCCCGGCGTCGGCGTCGGCATCATCTTCGGTAACGGCACCCAGGCCCTCGCCCGTCAGCCCGAGGCGGCCGGCCTGATCCGCACCAACCAGATCATGGGTTTCGCCTTCTGTGAGGCGCTCGCCCTGATCGGCATCGTCATGGGCTTCGTCTACTAGGACGAGTCCGGACAGCCCACCTCTTTTTCACGGAAGGCACTGATGTGAGCGCCCTGATTCCCATCGCGGCCGCGGGAGAGCCGATGCCGCCGCTGCTCCCGCACCCCGATGAGCTCATCATCGGCACCATCGCCTTCGCGATCGTCTTCTTCTTCCTCGCCAAGAAGCTCCTCCCGAACATCAACAAGACTCTGGTGGAGCGCCGCGAGGCGATCGAAGGCGGCATCGAGAAGGCCGATGCGGCCAGGACCGAGGCCGAGAGCGTCCTGGAGCAGTACAAGGCCCAGCTCGCCGAGGCCCGTCACGAAGCCGCCCGGCTCCGCCAGGAGGCAACCGAGCAGGGCGCCACGATCGTGCAGGAGATGCGGTCCGAGGGCCAGCGCCAGCGCGAGGAGATCATCGCCGCCGGTCACGCCCAGATCCAGGCCGACCGCAAGGCCGCGGCCGCCGCGCTCCGCCAGGACGTCGGCACGCTCGCGACCGACCTGGCGAGCAGGCTCGTCGGCGAGTCCCTCGAGGACTCCGCCCGGCAGAGCCGGACGATCGACCGCTTCCTCGACGAACTCGAGGCAGGCGCCACGACCACGGTGAAGGCGGAGGTCTCCCGGTGAACGGAGCGAGCCGAGAGGCGCTGTCCACTGCCCGCGAGTCCCTCGACGCGCTGACCGACAACACGTCGGTCGACGTGGCGAAGCTCGCCGGGGAACTGGCCGCCGTCACCGCTCTGCTCGACCGCGAGGTGTCGCTGCGCCGGGTCCTGACCGACCCGGCGCAGAGCGGCGACGCCAAGGCCGAGCTGGCGGGACGGCTGCTGAGCGGCCAGGTGGGCGGCGAGACCGCCGACCTGGTCTCCGGAGCCGTGCGCTCCCGCTGGTCGCGTTCGCGCGATCTGGTGGACGCGCTGGAGGAGCTGGCGAACATCGCCGACCTCACCGCCGCCCAGCGGGCGGGCGTTCTCGACGACGTCGAGGACGAGCTGTTCCGCTTCGGACGGATCGTGGACTCGAACCCGCAGCTGCGGTCCGCGCTGACCGACAAGTCCGCGGCCCCGGCCGCCCGCGACGAGCTGCTGAAGAGCCTGCTCGACGGCCGGGCGAACCCGGCCACCGGCCGGATCGTCGGCCGGCTCGTCTCCGCGCCCCGGGGACGTAGCCTGGAACAGGGACTCGACTCCCTGTCCAAGCTGGCCGCGGCCCGCCGGGACCGGATGGTGGCCGTGGTCACCTCCGCGGTACCGCTCAGCGACTCCCAGAAGGAGCGCCTGGGCACCGGACTGGCCCGGCTGTACGGCCGTGAGATGCACCTCAACCTCGAGGTGGACCCCACGGTCATGGGCGGGATCACGGTCCGGGTCGGCGACGAGGTCATCAACGGCACCATCGCCGACCGCCTCGACGAGGCGAAGCGCAGGCTGGCGGGCTGACGCGCACCCGCGCGTCCGCCGCCCGCGGCGGCACAACTGAACTGGCAAGACAGCGGCCCGGTTGGGCCGTGCAGAGATTGCAGAAGATTCCTGGGGGTCGCCCCCAGACCCCAAAGAAACTTCGGGCCCAACAAGGAGAGCAGGGAACCTGATGGCGGAGCTCACGATCCGGCCGGAGGAGATCCGGGACGCGCTGGAGAACTTCGTCCAGTCGTACAAGCCGGACGCGGCCTCGCGCGAGGAGGTCGGTACGGTCAGCGTGGCCGGCGACGGCATCGCGAAGGTCGAGGGACTTCCCTCGGCCATGGCGAACGAGCTGCTGAAGTTCGAGGACGGAACCCTCGGCCTCGCGCTCAACCTGGAAGAGCGCGAGATCGGCGCGATCGTCCTCGGTGAGTTCAGTGGTATCGAGGAGGGGCAGCCGGTCAGCCGTACCGGCGAGGTCCTGTCGGTCGCGGTCGGCGAGGGCTACCTCGGCCGGGTCGTCGACCCGCTCGGCAACCCGATCGACGGCCTCGGCGAGATCGAGACCTCGGGCCGCCGCGCCCTCGAGCTGCAGGCCCCCACGGTCATGGAGCGCAAGTCGGTCCACGAGCCGATGGAGACCGGCTACAAGGCCGTCGACGCCATGACGCCGATCGGCCGCGGCCAGCGCCAGCTGATCATCGGCGACCGCCAGACGGGCAAGACCGCCCTGGCCGTCGACACCATCATCAACCAGCGCGACAACTGGCGCTCGGGCGACGTGAACAAGCAGGTCCGCTGCATCTACGTCGCCATCGGCCAGAAGGGCTCCACCATCGCGTCCGTGCGCGGCGCGCTGGAGGAGGCCGGCGCCCTGGAGTACACCACCATCGTCGCCGCCCCGGCGTCCGACCCGGCGGGCTTCAAGTACCTCGCGCCCTACACCGGCTCGGCCATCGGCCAGCAGTGGATGTACGAGGGCAAGCACGTCCTGATCATCTTCGACGACCTGTCGAAGCAGGCCGACGCCTACCGCGCCGTGTCGCTGCTGCTGCGCCGTCCGCCGGGCCGTGAGGCCTACCCGGGCGACGTCTTCTACCTGCACTCGCGTCTGCTGGAGCGCTGCGCCAAGCTCTCCGACGCCATGGGCGCCGGTTCGATGACCGGTCTGCCGATCGTCGAGACGAAGGCCAACGACGTCTCGGCGTTCATCCCGACCAACGTCATCTCCATCACCGACGGCCAGTGCTTCCTGGAGTCCGACCTGTTCAACGCCGGTCAGCGCCCGGCCCTGAACGTCGGTATCTCGGTCTCCCGCGTCGGTGGCTCCGCCCAGCACAAGGCGATGCGCCAGGTCTCCGGCCGGCTCCGCGTGGACCTCGCCCAGTTCCGTGAGCTGGAGGCGTTCGCCGCCTTCGGTTCCGACCTGGACGCGGCCTCCAAGGCCTCCCTGGAGCGCGGTAAGCGCATGGTCGAGCTGCTGAAGCAGCCGCAGTACGAGCCGATGCGCACCGAGGACCAGGTCGTCTCCGTCTGGGCCGGCACCACCGGCCGGATGGACGACGTCCCGGTTCAGGACATCCGCCGCTTCGAGCGCGAGCTGCTGGAGTACCTGCACCGCGAGGAGTCCGGCCTGATGCTCTCCATCCGTGAGGGCGCCAAGATGTCGGACGACACGCTGACCGCTGTCGCGGACTCCATCGCCGCGTTCAAGAAGCAGTTCGAGACCCACGACGGCAAGCTGCTCGGCGAGGACGCTCCGGCCGCCGTCAACGTCTCGAAGTGACGACGGAAGGGACCTGACTCATGGGAGCGCAGCTCCGGGTCTACAAGCGTCGCATCCGGTCCGTCTCCGCGACGAAGAAGATCACCAAGGCGATGGAGATGATCGCCGCCTCGCGCATTGTCAAGGCACAGCGCAAGGTGGCGGCCTCCACGCCGTACGCGACCGAGCTGACCCGCGCGGTCACGGCGGTGGCGACCGGATCGAACACCAAGCACCCTCTGACCACCGAGGCGGAGAGTGCCACCCGCGCCGCGGTACTGCTCATCACGAGCGACCGCGGTCTGGCGGGCGGCTACTCCTCCAACGCCATCAAGGCGGCCGACCGGCTCACCGAGCGGCTCCGCGGCGAGGGCAAGGAGGTCGACTCCTTCATCGTCGGCCGCAAGGGTGTCGCCTACTACGGGTTCCGTGAGCGCAAGGTCGCGGGCTCGTGGACCGGCTTCACGGACAGCCCGGAGTACGCGGATGCCAAGAAGGTCTCCGCGGCGCTCATCGAGGCCGTGCAGAAGGACACCGCCGAGGGCGGCGTCGACGAGCTGTACATCGTCTTCACGGAGTTCGTGTCGATGATGACGCAGTCGCCGGTGGACAACCGGATGCTGCCGCTCAGCCTCGGCGACGCGGCGGAGGAGACCGGCGGGAAGGCCGAGATCCTTCCGCTGTTCGACTTCGAGCCGTCGGCGGAGGACGTTCTCGACGCACTGCTGCCGCGGTACGTCGAGAGCCGGGTCTACAACGCCCTGCTCCAGTCCGCCGCCTCCGAGCACGCGGCCCGCCGCCGCGCGATGAAGTCGGCGACCGACAACGCGGGTGAGCTGATCAATACGCTCTCCCGACTTGCCAACGCGGCCCGACAGGCCGAAATCACCCAGGAAATCAGCGAGATCGTCGGTGGCTCCAGCGCCCTGGCCGACGCGACCGCGGGGAGTGACAAGTAATGACGACCTCTGTTGAGACGGCCGCTGCCACGGGCCGCGTCGCCCGGGTCATCGGCCCGGTCGTCGACGTGGAGTTCCCCGTCGACGCGATGCCCGAGATCTACAACGCGCTGCACGTCGAGGTGGCCGACCCGGCCCAGGACGGCGCGCTCAAGACGCTGACCCTCGAGGTTGCGCAGCACCTCGGTGAGGGTGTGGTCCGCACCATCTCCATGCAGCCCACCGACGGTCTGGTCCGCCAGGCCCCGGTGACCGACACGGGCAAGGGCATCACCGTCCCGGTCGGCGACTTCACCAAGGGCAAGGTGTTCAACACCCTCGGCGAGGTGCTGAACCACCCCGAGGAGAACGCCAACGTCGGCGAGCGCTGGGCGATCCACCGCAAGGCCCCGGCCTTCGACCAGCTCGAGTCCAAGACCGAGATGTTCGAGACCGGTCTGAAGGTCGTCGACCTGCTGACCCCGTACGTCAAGGGCGGCAAGATCGGTCTGTTCGGTGGTGCCGGCGTCGGCAAGACCGTGCTGATCCAGGAAATGATCATGCGTGTCGCCAACCTCCACGAGGGCGTCTCCGTCTTCGCGGGCGTCGGCGAGCGCACCCGTGAGGGCAACGACCTCATCGACGAGATGGAGGAGTCCGGCGTCCTCGACAAGACGGCGCTGGTCTTCGGCCAGATGGACGAGCCCCCGGGCACCCGTCTGCGCGTCGCCCTGGCCGGTCTGACCATGGCGGAGTACTTCCGCGATGTGCAGAAGCAGGACGTGCTCTTCTTCATCGACAACATCTTCCGGTTCACCCAGGCCGGTTCCGAGGTCTCCACGCTGCTCGGCCGTATGCCGTCCGCGGTGGGTTACCAGCCGAACCTGGCGGACGAGATGGGTCTGCTCCAGGAGCGGATCACGTCGACCCGCGGTCACTCGATCACCTCCATGCAGGCGATCTACGTCCCCGCGGACGACCTGACCGACCCGGCCCCGGCCACCACCTTCGCCCACCTCGACGCGACGACGGTGCTCTCCCGTCCGATCTCGGAGAAGGGCATCTACCCGGCCGTGGACCCGCTGGACTCCACGTCCCGGATCCTGGACCCGCGGTACATCGCCGCGGACCACTACGAGGCCGCCATGCGCGTCAAGGGGATCCTCCAGAAGTACAAGGACCTCCAGGACATCATCGCGATCCTCGGTATCGACGAGCTGGGCGAAGAGGACAAGCTGGTCGTCCACCGCGCCCGTCGTGTCGAGCGCTTCCTGTCCCAGAACACCCACGCCGCCAAGCAGTTCACCGGTGTGGACGGGTCGGACGTTCCGCTCGACGAGTCGATCGCCGCGTTCAACGCGATCTGCGACGGTGAGTACGACCACTTCCCCGAGCAGGCCTTCTTCATGTGCGGTGGTCTTGAGGACCTCAAGAAGAACGCCAAGGAGCTGGGCGTCTCCTGACGCCGGCGATCCGGTGAGGAAGCGGCGGGCGGGGTGCCCCCGGCCGCCGCTTCCTCCCGGAGCCCCCGCACCTCCGGCCCCCGGGCCGGAGCGGGCCCCGGCACGATCCTGTCCGGCGCCCTACTAGACTGATGAACCGACACCCGGCGAAGCCGCCGGGTGGTGACCCGAGGAGCCACCCTTGGCTGCTGAGCTGCATGTCGAGCTGGTCGCCGCCGACCGTCAGGTCTGGTCCGGTGAGGCCACCCTGGTCGTCGCGCGCACCACGTCCGGCGACATCGGCGTCATGCCCGGTCACCAGCCGCTGCTCGGTGTGCTGGAGTCGGGCCCGGTGACCATCCGTACCAGTACCCCCGAGGGTGCCGGGACGGTCGTCGCCGCCGTGCACGGCGGATTCATCTCCTTCGCCGACAACAAGCTGTCGCTGCTGGCGGAGATCGCCGAGCTGGCGGACGAGATCGACGCCCAGCGTGCCGAGCGCGCGCTGGAGCGTGCCAAGTCGGAGGAGGACGCCGCGGCCGAGCGCCGCGCCGATGTCCGGCTCCGTGCGGTGGCGGTGCGCTAGCACCCCGCCGGAAGACTACGACCTCAGCCGCGGCTCGGACTGGAATCCTCCAGACCGGGCCGCGGCTGAGGCGATGCAGGTGCGAGTAGGACCCCTTCTCCGCACGGGGCGGAGGCCGGGTTTGGGTACGACGGAGCGAGGAGGTCGGCGCGATGTTCCTCGCGGTGCTGGTGAGCGTGCTCGCGGTCGTCGCACTGGTGGGGATCGGGCTGTTCGTCTTCGGACTGCGCCGACGGCTGATCCAGCGCTCCGGCGGGACCTTCGACTGCTCCCTTCGGTGGAACGTCCCCGGTGATCCGGCGGAGGCCGGACTGCCGCCCGGGAAGGGCTGGGTGTACGGGGTCGCCCGCTACAGCGGTGACCGCATCATGTGGTTCCGCGTCTTCTCCTACGCGCCGCGGCCGCGCCGGGTGCTGGAGCGCTCCGCCATCGAGGTCGTCGGCCGCCGGATGCCCGAGGGCGAGGAGGAGCTGGCCCTGCTCTCCGACGCCGTCGTGCTGGGCTGTCTCCACGAGGGGACGAAGCTGGAGCTGGCGATGAGCGAGGACGCGCTGACGGGCTTCCTGGCCTGGCTGGAGGCGGCGCCTCCCGGCCAGCGGGTGAACGTGGCGTAGTCGCGTGGCCGCCTCCCGCTGGGGCAGCGGTGCGGTTCGGCTTCCCGCCGGGTAGCGGTGCGCGGACCGTGGACCCGCCGGTAGTCGGCCGCTCTGCCCCTCGGCGGGTGCTTGGTACGGGACCGTAGACCCTCCCGTAGTCGCCTGCCCCCGGGACCGTGGGTGGTTTCTCGCGCAGTTCCTCGCGCCCCTGGGTACTCGTACCTGGTGCCCTTCGACCGTGCGGGCGCTCGTTCTCCCGAAGGGCCTTGGGTTCAAGGCCTGAGGGGCGCTGGGGGTCCCTCCGTGCCGAAGGCACAGGGGGCGGAACTGCGCGAGAAACCACCCCCGGGCCGGGGATGGACGACCACAGGCACCGGCTACGGTCCGCACCGCAGCGCCCCGCCGGCGAGGCGCGGGCATGCGGAAGGGGCCGGGGAGAGATCTTTCTCCCCGGCCCCTTGGCGTCGGCTCACGGGCCTACGGGCGGGTCAGCGCCCCCCGTGCCGGGTCACTGGAGGCCGTTGTGGACCGCCGTGACCAGTTCGCCGTTGCTGGTGTCACCGCTGAACTCCCACCAGAACGCGCCGCCCAGTTCCTGGTTCTTGGCGTACGTCATCTTGGTGGCGATGTTCGCCGGGGTGTCGTAACCCCACCAGTTGCTGCCGCACTTGGCGTAGCCGGTGCCGCCCGCGGTGCCGGTGGACGGGCAGGTGTTCTTCAGGACCTTGTAGTCCTCGAAGCCGGGCTCATAGGTGCCCTGGGCCGGTCCGGTGGCCGTACCGCCCGGGAGCGGGTCGGTGACGCCGGTCCAGCCGCGGCCGTAGAAGCCGATGCCGAGGAGCAGCTTGTTGGCCGGCACGCCCTTGGTCTTCAGATGCGAGATCGCGTTGGACGAGGTCCAGAGCGGGTCCGGGATCCGGGGGTACGTGGTGAGCGGGGAGTGCATGGCGGTCGGGCCCTGAGCGGACCAGGCGCCGAAGAAGTCGTACGTCATCACGTTGTACCAGTTGAGGTACTGCGCGGCCCCGACGTAGTCGGCGGCGTCGATCTTGCCGCCGGGCTTGCCGTCCGCGGTGATGGCGGCGGTGACGAGGTAGTTCGGGCCGAACTTGGTGCGGAACGCCTGCGCCATGGTCTTCATGACCGCGGGGCCGCTGCTGTCGCAGGTGAGGCCGCAGGCGTTGGGGTACTCCCAGTCCAGGTCGATACCGTCGAAGACGTCGGCCCAGCGCGGGTCCTCCACCAGGTCGTAGCAGGACTGGGCGAAGGCCGCCGGGTTCTGCATGGCCTGGCCGAAGCCGCCGGACCAGGTCCAGCCGCCGAAGGAGAACAGGATCTTGATCTTCGGGTACTGCGCCTTCAGCTTGCGGAGCTGGTTGAAGCTGCCGCGCAGCGGCTGGTCCCAGGTGTCGGCGACGCCGTCGACGGAGAGGTCGGCGGTGTAGGCGCGCTCGTAGTCGGAGTACGCGTCACCGATGGTGCAGCGGCCGTTCTGGACGTTGCCGAAGGCGTAGTTGATGTGGGTGATCTTGGCCGCGGAGCCGGAGGTCACCAGGTTCTTCACGTGGTAGTTGCGCCCGTAGACGCCCCAGTTGGTGAAGTACCCCATCTTGATCTTGTTGCCGCCGGGGCCGCCGCCGAGGGTGGTGAAGGTGTGGACGCCGCTGAGCGGGCCCAGCTGGTCGATGGTGTCCCGGGCCTGGACCGAGTAGCTGTACTCCGTGCCCTTGGTGAGGGCGTTGTCGGTGTACGTCAGCCCGGTGACCGTGGCGATCTTCAGGCCGTCACGGAGCAGGTCGTAGTTCTTGATGCCCGTGTTGTCGGTGGCCGCGGTCCAGGAGATGACGGCCGAGGTCTCGGTCACACCACTGGAAGTGGGGGTGCCCGGGGCGGTGGGCAGCGGGTCGGTGTTGCCGCCGTCGCAGGTGGCGCCGTTGATCTTACAGTTCGACGGCGCGCCGGTGCCGGTGCCGTTGAAGCCGAAGGTGGTGGACGCGCCGGGCGCCAGGGCGGCCGCCCAGGACTTGTTCTTCGCGGTCCAGCGGTTGCCGACGTTGGTCACGTCGGCGTCCCAGGCGGAGGTGACCCGCGTGCCGGTGGGAAAGTCCCACTCGACGGTCCAGTTGGTGATGGTGGTGGTGCCGGTGTTCTTGACCGTCCACTTGCCCTCGAAGCCGCCGCCCCAGTCAGAGCCCTTGACATAGGTGGCGGTGGCCGAGGTGGCGGCCTGGGCAGGGGTCGCGAGGCCGACCATGGCGGCCATCGGGACAGCCAGCGCGGCCAGGACCGCGATCACCCGGGATCTGAGTGACCATCGGGAACCGGGGGCGCGCGGAGGTGGGGGTTGAGTGCTCACGGGTACTCCTTGAGGAGGTCCGGACAGTGGGGGTGGGACCAGGGTGGAACCGTGCACTGCGCACTCTGCGAGGCTCACCGCAGCGTGTGTTCCGGTGAGAGTAAGAAGGTCTGGACCAATCGTCAATAGGTCCAGACCATAGTGAGGTCCCCCGGAACAGAGCGCTCCAACCGCCTTGTTCCGGCCACAGTGAGACGGTCCGTCAGATCCCCAGTTCCTGCGCCAGAACGGCCGCCTGGACCCTGCT
The DNA here is from genome assembly GCF_053981115.1 of Streptomyces sp. NPDC003691. Classification (NCBI taxonomy): domain Bacteria; kingdom Bacillati; phylum Actinomycetota; class Actinomycetes; order Kitasatosporales; family Streptomycetaceae; genus Streptomyces; species Streptomyces sp. NPDC003691. The sequence continues at coordinate 50,771 of NZ_JBSFNQ010000010.1, forward strand.
GCGGAGCCCCAGCTTTCCGAGAAGCCTGCTCACATGGGTCTTCACCGTCGCCTCGGCCATCCTGAGCCGTACCGCGATCTCCGCGTTCGACAGACCCTCGCCCAGACAGCCGAGGACCTCCCGCTCCCGGCGGGTGAGTGTTTCCAGAAGCGCCGGATCGGGTCCTCCGGGGGTGCGAACCGGCCGCGGAGTGGCGAATTCCGCGATCAGTCTCCGGGTTACCGCGGGGGCGATCAGTCCCTCCCCGCGGGCCACGGTCCGGACCGCCTCCAGCAACTCCCGCGCCTCGGTGTCCTTCAGCAGAAAGCCGGACGCGCCGGCCCGCAGGGCGCCGAAGACGTACTCGTCGAGGTCGAAGGTGGTCAGTACGAGGACATCGGCGAGCCCCTCGGACACCACCTGACGGGTCGCCGACACCCCGTCGAGCCGGGGCATCTGGACATCCATCAGCACCAGGTCGGGGCGGAGCTCACGGGCGAGCCGGACCGCCTCCTCCCCGTCCCCGGCCTCGCCGATCACCTCGATGTCCGGCGCGCTGCGCAGGATCAGCACCAGACCGGCCCGGACCGCGCTCTGGTCCTCGGCCACCAGAACCCGGACGGGGGCCGCGGCGTCCGGCTCCCGCGGTGCTGTGCCGTGGTGGTCTGCGGGGGTCATGCGTCGGGCTCCTTGTCGTCGTCGCGTACGGGCAGTACGGCCCGCACCCGCCAGATCTTCTGCCGGCCGGTCCCGGACGGGCCCGGCTCCGGGCCCGCCCCGAACTCTCCGCCGAGGAGGGCGACCCGCTCCCGCATCCCCACCAGACCGGCCCCGGAGCCGGGCGCCCGGGGGCCGGAGCGGTCGCCGGCCGCACTGGTCACGGTCACGGTCAGACTGTCGTCCGGGGCGTGTTCCAGCACGACGCGCACCAGGCCGGGGGAGGCGTGCTTCAGCGCGTTGGTCAGTGACTCCTGGACGATCCGGTACGCCGCCTGCTCGACCGGCGCGGGCAGCGCGAACATCCCCGTGGTGCCCTCGCCCACGGGCCGCCGGTCGTCGAGGACGACCTCGATTCCGCTGGCCGCGCCGTTGGTCCGGGCCTGGTCCACCAGGGACTCGATACCGGAGAGCGACGGCCGGGCGGCCGGTTCCCAGTCGTCGCTGTTGTCCCGCAGCAGCCCGATCAGCCGGCGCATCTCGGCCAGCCCCTCGACGCTGTTCTCCCGGATGACCTCCAGCGCCCCGCGGGTGGTCTTCGGGTCGTCGAGGGAGATCGCGGCCGTGGAGTGGATCGCGATCGCGGAGAGATGGTTGGCGACCATGTCGTGCAGTTCCCGCGCCATCCGGGAGCGTTCGGCGGTGACCGCCTGGGCCCGGTCCATCTCGGCCAGCAGCGCGGTCTGCTCCGCCCGCAGCCGGGCCGCGTCCGCCGCCTCGCGATGGTTGCGGACGATCGCCCCGGTGGTGGCCGGAACAAAGGTGATCAGCCCGAAGAGAAAGCCCAGCAGTACGGACTCCGCCTCCCGCAGCACCGCGATCAGTACCCCGGTGACGATCACCGTCAGTACGCCGGTGACCTTGGGGACGTGCCGGGCGAACCGGACCGGGCCGTAGACCACGGAGGCGTACACCCCGTCCGTGAAGAGCACGACCGTGATCAGGGAGCCGACGGTGAACAGGTCCGCGAGCATCGCCAGGGTGGCGACCAGCAGGGTGGTCAGCGGATGCGAACGGCGGAGGACCGACTGGCAGCAGATGACCACCAGCGGCACCAGGGCCGCCCACGGCGGTGTCGGGCTGGTCTGCGGGCGCTGCATATAGAGCCCGAGCGACCAGAGCAGGACGCCGCCGAAGAGCGCGGCCGCGGCGATCAGGACATCGTCGCGGTGAGGACGGGGGAAACGCACGTACCCATCAAACACGGACCGGCCGCCGGGGTGCCTCCTGACGGGGTGGGAACCTCCGCTACATCGAAAGATGCAGTTCGGCGGCGTGCGATCTCCTCAGGGGCGACGACGACCGGCGGCCCGGGCCGGGGGAGTCTGGACGGGGTGAGAGGAGTACAGCCGTGATCGTCACGCTGATCGTGATCTGCGAGGTCGGCTTCTGGGTGCTGCTGGCGGCCGGGCTCGGGGCCCGCTATGTGCTGCGCAGGCCGCGCCTGGGAGTGGCGCTGCTGCTCTGCGAGCCGGTGCTGGAGATCGTGCTGCTGGTCGCGACGGCCGTCGATCTGAAGAGCGGTGCCGAGCCGAACTGGACCCATGGACTGGCCGCGCTGTACATCGGCTACACCGTCGGCCACGGCCACCGCACGGTGAAGTGGCTGGACGGGCTGGCGGCCCGCCGCTTCGACGGGGTGGAGCCCCCGCGGGCCCCGAAGTACGGCCGGGAGCGCGCCGCCCACGAGGGCAGGGTGTGGCTGGGCACGGTCACCGCCGCGGCGACCGCCTCCGTACTGCTGCTGCTGGCGATCGCGTACGTCGGCGACGGCGCCCGGGACGACAGCCTCTGGGCCTGGATGGCCCAGGCCTGGAAGATCACCGGGATCCACGGTCTGGTCGCGCTCTGGTACACGATCGCCCCGCCGAAGGCGCCCGCCGGGAAGGACGCCTGGGGGAACGACCTGACCGCGGCCACGGACGGGTCCGGCGAGGCCGCCCGGCAGCCGGAGCGCACCGGCAAGCGGCTCTAGAACGCCTTCCGGCCCTGCCCCAGGGGTCCCCGGCGCGGACTCAGCGTTCGCCGCCGGGGACCCACAGCACGTCGCCCTGCTCCTTGTTCGCCGTCCTGGCCAGGATGAACAGCAGGTCCGAGAGCCGGTTGAGATAGGTCGCCGTCAGCGGATTCATCGTCTCGCCGTGGACCTCCAGCGCCGCCCAGGTGGAGCGCTCGGCCCGGCGGACGACCGTGCAGGCCTGGTGCAGCAGCGCGGCGCCGGGGGTGCCGCCGGGCAGGATGAAACTGCGCAGCTTCTCCAGGGACGCCAGAAAGTGGTCGCAGTCCTTCTCCAGCCGGTCGACGTAGAACTGCTCGACGCGCAGCGGCGGGTACGGCGGGTCCTCGACGACCGGGGTGGACAGATCGGCGCCGACGTCGAAGAGGTCGTTCTGGATCCGGACGAGGACGGTGACGACCTCCTCCGGGAGCCCGCCCAGCGCGATCGCGGTGCCGAGGACGGCGTTCGCCTCGTTGGCGTCGGCGTAGGCGGCGATCCGGAGATCGGTTTTGGGCGCCCGGCTCATATCCCCGAGGGCGGTGGTGCCGTTGTCGCCGGTCCGGGTGTAGATGCGCGTCAGATTCACCATGGCACCAGCGTAATGAGGGCGCCGGGGGCCGGGCACGGGGCCGTCCGGGCGGGGACGGGCGGCCAGGGTCCGGGCCACCGCGGACATGCTGACGACGGGCATGGGTCCAGCGAAGCAGAGGCGTTTTAAGTTTGCAATGGACTTAAAAATTTCAGTGGCATCAAAAATGGGCTCCACTGCGGGAACGGGTAGGGTGACCGTATGGGCGAAGGGCTGAGGGAGCGCAAGAAGGCGCAGACACGGCGGCATATCTCCGATACGGCCACCGGCCTCTTCCTCGACCGCGGCTTCGACGCCGTCACCATCGCCGAGATCGCCGACGCCGCCGAGGTCTCGGTCAACACCGTCTACAACTACTTCGCCACCAAAGAGGACCTCTTCCTCGACCGCGGCGACGAACTGGTGGCCCGGCTCTCCCGCTGGGTGCGCGGCCGGGACCCGGGCGAGTCGGCGGCCGCCGCCGTACTCCGCGAACTGCGCCGCGAGGTCGAAGCGGTCTCGCCCGGCGTCGGACTGACTCCGGGTCATGAACGCTTTCTGCTGGTCGTCCAGGAGGCGGCCGCCCTGCGCGCCGCGCTCGCCCGGCTCCAGCAGCACGCCGTCGACCGGCTGGAGGCGACCCTGCGCGAGGAGACCGGCGCCGCCGCCGGGGATCCGCTGCCCGGCCTGGTGGCCGGGCAGATCGACTGGATCCACCAGTCCGTCATGTGCGCCGTACGCCGGGGGATGACGGCCGGGCGCAGCCCCGAGGACGTCGCCGCGGCCACCCTCGACACCATTGACGAGATCGAATCCCTGCTCGGCGAACGGGTCCTCGGCTACGCCGTGCGCCCGGCCGGCCGACCCCCGGGGTAACCCCCGGGCGGAATCCCGGCCGGCCCCGGTGAACCACCGCTCCCCGTCCGGCCGGCCCGCCGGACGGCCGCCCCCGGGTGTGATGTCCGCCCGACGGAGCGTGACGCGCATCTCTTCACCGCCACAGCACCGCCCGCGGGCGCTAACCTCCGCCGAGAGGCGAAAAGTGAACGACTGTTAAGGGGTGTCGCCGTGGCCGGGAAGCTCGCCGTCATCGGAGCCGGACTCATGGGGTCCGGTATCGCTCAGGTCTCCGCGCAGGCGGGCTGGGACGTGGTGCTGCGCGATATCACCGACGAGGCCCTCACCCGCGGAACGGACGGCATCAAGGCGTCGTACGACAAGTTCGTCGCCAAGGGGAAGCTGGACGCGGCGGACGCCGAGGCCGCGCTCGGCCGGATCGCCACCACGACCGACCTCGACGCGGCCGCCGACGCCGATATCGTCGTCGAGGCAGTCTTCGAGAAGCTGGAGGTCAAGCACGAGATCTTCCGGGCGCTCGACAAGATCGTCCGGGACGACACGGTGCTCGCCTCCAACACCTCGGCCATTCCGATCACCAAGATCGCGGCGGCCACCGCCCGCCCGGAGCGGGTGGTCGGGGTGCACTTCTTCTCGCCCGTACCGATGATGCAGCTGGTCGAACTCGTCCGCGGCTACAAGACCGGCGACGAATCCCTCGCCACCGCACGGCGGTTCGCCGAGTCCGTCGGCAAGACCTGCATCGTGGTCAACCGGGACGTCGCGGGCTTTGTGACGACCCGGCTGATCTCCGCGCTCGTCGTGGAGGCGACCAAGCTCTACGAGAACGGCGTAGCCTCCGCCGAGGACATCGACCTCGCCTGCAAGCTGGGCTTCGGCCATGCCATGGGGCCGCTGGCCACCGCCGACCTCACCGGTGTGGACATCCTGATGCACGCCACCGGCAACATCTACACCGAATGCCAGGACGAGAAGTTCGCCCCGCCGGAGCTGATGCGCCGGATGGTGGACGCGGGTGACATCGGGCGCAAGAGCGGGCAGGGCTTCTACACGTACTGACGCGTCCGGCCGGCGCGTGGGTGTGCGTACCGGCGCGAGCCGGTGCGCGGCCGTACGGGCCGGAGCGGTCCGGACCCGTACCGGTGCGTACGGATCCGCCGCGCCGACACCGGAGTACGGGCCGCTCCGGCGGCCCTGCCGACCGGGCCTCCGGGCCCCGTCGATCACCCTTCGGAGTGATTTCGGTATCGGTTCGCTTACAACCAGCAACCGTGCGGCCCGTAATGCAGTCAGTTGATGGAGAACCGCAGTGGACTGACGGAACCGCCCCGGACGGGACGGCACCGGTGGGACCGGAGAGGTCCGGCCGGAGCCGGTCCGCGGGGGCGGAGAAGCCGCCGGGTGCCGTCACGGGCGCCCTGCCCCCGCGTCCGCCGGCGCGGGAGGACCGCCGACCGCGCGGCGGCGCGGGCCCGGCGGCCGGACGCACGACAGTTGAAGCACTCTCGGGGAGCGCATATGCACATCAGGGGCGACCACACCGAGCTGGTCGTCGGGGGCCGCCTCGACGTCCGCAGCGCGGCGGACGCCCGTACGGTCCTGCACACGGCCGTCGACGACGGGGACGGGGACCTGGTGCTCGATCTCACCGGTCTCGACTCCTGGGACGCCACCGGGCTCGGCGTCATCATGGGCGCCCACCGCCGCGCCGGACGCTGCGGCCGGCGGCTCGTACTGCGCGGAGTGCCGCCGCAGATGCAGCGGTTGCTCGTCGCGACGCGGCTGCATCGCATTCTGGCCATCGAGGGCGGTCTCGCCGCGGAATCGCTTCCCCGCGTCTGACCCACCGTCCGGCCAGTCGTCCGCCCGCCGTTCCGGCGGTCGTCCGGCGCGCCGTCCGGCCGCCGCCGGACCCGAGTCCGGTGCGCGTCCGTCCGTGCGGCCCGCCACGGGTCAACTCCGCTTCGGCCCCGGGTCCTCCCCGCCGTCAGCAGCCGCCGTACGGTCCCCGAACCGTCCGCTTCCGGCCCGCCGGTCCCCGGCCGGAGCACCCCGCGGGTCACCGGACGTCCGTAGGGCCCCCACAGCATCCGCCGATTTCTCATGGGATCGTGACCTCGCGGACCGCGCGGCACCCCCCGGGTGGGGGGATACCCTGCCACCGTCAAGAGTTGTGTTCCGGCCGCCGCCCCGGGCCGCGACGCGCCCGGCCGGATCCCGACGGGACGGCACGGGCCCGGACGGGGGTCCCGCACCGGGGCGGTTCAGGGGCCGGGGAACAAGGGAGCCAATGAAGCAGAGGGAGCCGATGAACAGGGCCAGCTCCGGAGGGAGCGCCGGCGCACCGCGCGCCCCGCGCGACCCCGCCGTGGAGAACTTCGCCCACCCCGCGCCCGCCCCCGTCCGTATCACCCCGGTCGTCGCGGGCGACTTCCTGCTCACCGTCAACCCCGTCGACGGCAGCGAGATCGTCCTCCGTCCGCCCGGGGGCGCCCCCGACGGCCAGGACTGGCCGCCGCCGCCCGGGCGGCGGACCCCCGCCGAACGGGCCGCCCACGAACGGGCCTCGGCACCCCCCGTACCGGCCGGTCCCGCCCTGCCGCGCCCCGCCCTCGTCGAACGCGACGAACTGCGCGACCGCCTCACCCGGCTGCTCGGCCGCGGCCGCTCGGTACGGCTCACCGGCCCGCCGGGCTCCGGCCGCACCGCCCTGCTCGACCTGGTCGCCCAGGACTGCGGCTCGTTCGCCCCCGACGGAGTGATCCGCCTCGGCGGGGCCGGCCGCACCACCGGCGAACTGCTGCACGCGCTGTACACCGCCGCCCACCGCAGCGAGCGCCACCGGCCCGGCCGCGCGGAACTGCTCGACCGGATCGCCGAAGTCGGCGCCGTCGTCGTCCTGGACGACTTCGAAGGCAGCGCGGCCGCCCTCACCGAACTCCTCGACGCGGCACCGGAATGCGCCTTTCTGATCGCCGCGACCGGCCCCCGGGAACCCGGTGGCGAAACCCACGGACCCCGGATCGACGAAGCCGAACTCGAAGGGCTCAGCCGCGCCGGATCCCTCGAACTCCTCGCCCGGCTCGTCGACCGCGACCTCACCGAGGACGAGCGCACCTGGGCGGGCGACCTGTGGTTCGAGTCCGAGGGCCTGCCGCTGCGCTTCGTACAGGCCGCCGCCCTGCTGCGGCAGGGCGACGCGCTCCGCGTCGACCCCGAGGCCGCGGAGGACGCCTCCCCCTTCGAGGGTGCCCGCACCACCGGCGTACCACTTCCGACGCTCGGTCAGGGCGCGGCACCCGCCGCGCTGCTCGCCTCCCGGCTCGGCGCGAGCACCCGGGAGACCCTGCGGCTCGCCGTCGCCCTCGGCGGCGAGGTGCCGCACCAGGCACATCTGCCCGCCCTCATCGACGACACCCACGCCGACAGCGCCCTCGGCGAACTGACGGCCTGCGGACTCCTCTCACCCGCCGGGCCGCGCTACCGGCTGGCACCCGGCGCCCTCGAACAGCTGACGGAGCAGGGGTACGGCCCCGGGCCCGACGGCGGCGGCACCACCACCACCCCCGCCGCCACCGGCGAGCCCGCTGACCGCGGCGACCGGGCCCTCACCGCCGCCCGGCACTACGCCTGGTGGACCGCGCACCCCTCGGTCAGCCCCGAACGTGTCGCCGTCGAGTCCGACGCCGTGCTCGCGGCCCTCGCCGCGCTGCTGCCGGGCAAGGAACCCGCACGGCTCGGTGTCGCCGTACAACTCGCCCGCGCGGCGGCCCCCGTCTTCGCCGCCGGACTCCACTGGTCCGCCTGGGAGAGCACCCTCCGGATGGGTTCGGAGGCCGCCCGAATAGCGGGAGAGGTCGCCGAGGAGGCCTACTTCCACCACGAGCTGGGCGTCCTCGCGCTCTGCACCGACAACCTCGGCCGGGCCCGCGCCGAACTGGAAGCCTCCATCGGGCTCCGCGGCGCCCTCGCCGACAAGAACGGCACCGTCGCCGGCCGTCGCGCCCTGGCCCTGGTCACCGACCGCGAGAAGCGGACGGCGGCCGCGGACGGCGGGGCCCCGGTGCCCGCGCCCCGGGCGATCGGCCCCGGCGGTCCGGCCGCGCCGCAGCTGGTGCCGGTCCCCGTGCCCGTACCGCCGCCGCTTCCGGTACCCGCCCCGCGGACCCTTCGCAGGATGGACAAGGACGAGATCGCGGTACGGCTCGGACCGCGCCCGGTGGAGGCGGGCCCGGTGCGCATGGCGCTGCCGCCGGGCGGGGCCGCGGCCATCTCGGAGCCGCTGACCGTACCGGAGTCCGTCGCCACGGCGCCGTACCCGCAGAAGGCACCGCGCCGCCGGCGGGGGCTGCTGCTGGGCGGTGCCCGGCGGAATCTGGTCGCGGCGGGCGCGGGCGCGGTGCTGGTCGCCGTACTCGGCACCGTTCTGAGCGTCGCCCCGGCGTCCGAGAAGAAGGACGCGCCCGGCAACCGGGTCGGTACGGGGGAGTCCACGCCCGGCGAGGACGTCCGCGAGGACGGACCGACGGCCGGTGAGACCGGTCCGCAGGACGATCCGGAGATCGGTGAGCCGACCCGCCAGCCGACCCGGACGGCGGAGCCGGGACCGTCCGCCTCGGCCTCCGGGGACCCGGAGCCGGAGGAGTCGCGCCGGCCGGAATCCCCGTCGCCGGAGGACCCGGAGCCGACGCCGAGCGGTTCGCCGAAGCCCTCGGACAGCGGTGACCCGTCGCCCTCGGAATCGCCCGATCCGACGCCCAGCACCAGCCCGACGGAGACCCCGAGCCCGACTCCGACGGAGACCGAGTCGCAGAGCGCCAACCCGCCGGTGACCACCGAATCGGCACCCGACGCCTCCGCTTCCGTCTCCGCGTCCGGTGTCCCGGAGCGGGAGCCGGAGACCGAGCCGGAGTCCGGGCCCGAGTCCGGCTCGCCGTCGGCGGGCTGAGAACACGGCGGTACGGACCCCGGGCGGCCGGCGGATCCGGACACGGCACCGCCCCGGCCCGGGACACCGGGACGGGGCGGAATGCGGCGGCCGCCGGGGGCGGCCCCCCGGCGGCGCGGCGTCAGAACAGCCGCAGCTTGTCGTCCTCGATACCGCGCATGGCCTCGTAGTCCAGGACGACACAGTGGATACCGCGGTCCGTCGCCAGCACCCGGGCCTGGGGCTTGATCTCCTGGGCCGCGAACACCCCGCGTACCGGAGCGAGATGCGGATCGCGGTTCAGCAGCTCCAGATAGCGGGTGAGCTGCTCCACCCCGTCGATCTCACCGCGCCGCTTGATCTCCACCGCGACGGTGGCGCCGTCGGCGTCCCGGCAGAGGATGTCCACGGGCCCGATGGCGGTCGGGTACTCGCGGCGGATCAGGGTGTGGCCCTCGCCGAGTGTCTCGATCCGGTCGGCCAGCAGCTCCTGGAGGTGCGCCTCGACACCGTCCTTGATCAGGCCGGGATCGACACCGAGCTCGTGCGAGGAGTCATGGAGGACTTCCTCCATGGTGATGATCAGCTTTTCGCCCGCCTTGTTGACCACGGTCCAGACGCTTCCGTCGCCCTCCTTCAGGGTGCACGGAGGGGACATCCAGTTCAGTGGTTTGTACGCCCGGTCGTCCGCGTGGACGGAGACGCTGCCGTCCGCCTTCACCAGGATCAGACGGGGTGCGGACGGGAGATGGGCGGTGAGCCGGCCCGCGTAGTCCACGGAGCAACGGGCGATGACGAGGCGCATGGTCGGCAACGCTACTCGACGCACACGGCCGCGCGCGATTCCCCCTGCGCTCACCCGTCCGCACCCCCTACTGAGCTTGGCTGAGCCCCTTCGGGTCGCCCCACTTGTCCCTGTTCGTTTCTGGCTGGTTGTCGGCCCAATCTTCTGGTGCCACCGGGACGCCGCACTTACCGTGGATGCAGGAGGTTGCCAGGCGCGTACTCTGCGTCGTCATGTGTCATCCGCATGCCGGTGCCACCGGGGGACCGGCCGGAGCCTCCTTCCCTGCCCGTAAGACCCCGGGACCCGGGGTCGCGAGAGGAGAACCCATGTCGCTCGACGTCTCACCGGCGCTGTTGGAACAGGCCGAGCGAGGCGAGGTCGACGAAGCCGCCTTCGTCGACTGCGTCCGGACCTCCCTGCCCTACGCATGGGAGATGATCAGTTCTCTGGTGGCCAAGCTGAAGGTCGACGGCGGGGACTTCGCCGACAACCAGACGCCGCCGCCGGACGAGCAGGCCCGTGGTCAACTGCTGCGCGCGCTCGCGAGTGACGCGATTCGCGGCGCGCTCCAGCGGCACTTCGGCGTACGTCTCGCGTTCCAGAACTGCCACCGCGTCGCGGTGTTCCCGCTGGACCCGTCGGTGGACGAGCGGCTCGGCCGTTTCACCTCGACGCGGGCGCAGCTGCTCAACCAGTCGCCGGAGTTCCGCGACTGCTGAGGTCTTGAGCGGGCGGTAGCGGAGCGGCCTCGCATCGCGGGAGGTGCGGGGCGGTCCGGCCGCCGGGAGAGGGCGGCTCCCGTGAGCCCCCCGCACGGGGCGGATCCCGGAGCGGGGGGCTCGGCAGCGAACGGGTCCGGGCGCGCGGGCCCGGACCCGGTGCGACGGACCCGGTGGGACGGACCCGGGCGGGATCCGCCCGGCCCGGTGCCGGGCCGGACGGGCCGGTCACCGGATGCCGGGCCCGCGGGCTCAGCGCAGCAGCGGGAGGACCTCCTCGCCGAGGCGGCGCACGGTGGTCTCGGTCGACGTGAGATCGCCGGAGCCCTCGGCGAGCAGGGCGAAGCGGCTGATGCCGGTCCGTTCGGCGGTGGCCGCCAGCCGGTCGGCCGCGAGCCGGGGCGGGCCCACCGGATGCAGTGAGCAGAGCAGCTCCGTATAGGCCACCGGGTCCCGCATCGACCGGGCCCGGTCGTCGACCGTGCGATGGGCGCCCAGCCCCAGCTTCAGCCAGCCCGGCATCGCCTTGAGCAGGGCCTCCCGGGCGTCACCGGCCCGGTCGGCGAGCTGGACCACACCGGCCGAGACATGGCCCGCGGCGGCGACGGCCTCCGGAGGGTGTCCGGCGGCCAGGGCGTGCCGCCGCCAGAGGGCGATCATCTCGGCCTTCTCGTCGTCCCCGCAGTGCATCCCGAGAAGCATCGGCAGCCCGCGCTCCCCGGCGGTCCGCACCCCGCCGGGGGAGGTGCAGGCGACGACCACCTCGGGATGCGCCGCGGGAGCCTCCCCGTCCGGCCCGCCGGAACCGCCGATACTGCCGGAACCGTCCGCACCGCCGGGGCCGCCGGGGCCGCCGGGGCCGCCGGGGCCGCCGGGGCCGCCGGGGCCGCGGAGACCGCTGCCGCCGGAACCGTTCGCGCCGGGTTGCCCGTCCGGCGCGGCCGTCCCGTCCGTCCCGTCCGCCGCGGCCCCGCCGGGCCGGAGCGCGCCGTCGAGCAGATCGGCCGGACGCGGCACCACGGCGACCTCGCGGAAGCGGTACCGCTCGCCCGCCGCGCCCACCGAGGGCTCCCGCAGCCAGCGCAGCAGCAGGTCGAGGGATTCCGGGAAGCCGCTCTCGTACGCCGCTATTCCGGAGCCGAAGACCTCCAGGTCGATCCAGGGGCCGCCGCGGCCCACCCCGAGCGAGAACCGCCCGCCGCTGGTGATGTGGAGCAGGGCGGCCTGTTCGCCGAGGGCCACCGGATGGATGTTCGGCAGCACGCTGACGGCCGTGCCGACCCGGATCCGGCGGGTCCGGCCGAGCAGCACCGCCGCCAGGGTGACCGCCGACGGGCAGACCCCGTACGGCACGAAATGGTGCTCGGCGAGCCAGACCGCGTCCAGCCCCGACTCCTCGGCGACCTCGGCCGTCCGCACCGCCCGGTGCAGTGCCTCCCCTCGCCCCTGGCCCGGAAACTGAGCGGCCAGGACGAACGTACCCACGCGCATGCCTGCTGCCTCCTTGCGGCCGATGGCCCGTCCCTCCGACCGCACTAACGTCTGACACGTGCCAAAGGCACGGGCAGCGGCGAAAATCATGCGATTGTCCGTTAACTGGGCTCGGTGGAGGGCGGGCTGTCACTCTCCCGGGTGCGTCTACCCGGCCCTCCGGCCCGTAGGCTGGACTCGTAAGGAATCGTCCACACTTGCCCCGTGAGGTGCCGCGTGTCTCCCCGCCGCAACCGCCCCCAGGCCGGCGACAACCCCTCCGACCGGTCCGGTGAGACCGGTGACCGGTACGGCGGTTTCGGCCGTACCGAGTCCTGGCAGGGCGAGGAGTGGTCGGTCCGGCATGTCGCCGGTGCCGCCGCCGAGGGCAAGCGGTACCGCTGTCCCGGGTGCGACCAGGAGATCCCCTCCGGCGTTCCGCATGTGGTGGCCTGGCCGGAGCACGGCGGTGTGGACGACCGGCGGCACTGGCACAAGGCCTGCTGGAGCGCGAAGGACCGCCGCACCAGCAGGGTGCAGCGGTCCCGTAACGCCCCCCGGTACTGACCGGGGGAGCGGCTCAGACGTCGCGCGACCTGAGCGAGGCGTAGGCGCCGCCGAGCGCGCCCGCGGCCAGCAGGAAGATGATCACCAGCGCCAGGACGGGCGAGGGGCCCCCGTCCAGCATCGAGTCGTCGTAGACGACCCCGAGCTGGCTGGGGATCGAGTATTTGATCAGCCATTCGCTGAAGCCGCGGAGCGCGCTGGAAGCGATCATGAAGATGGTCATCACCAGGGGCAGCAGCACCACGCCGAACATGGTGGTGATCGCGCCCGCGGTATGGCGGACCATCGCGCCGACGCCCAGCGACAGCAGCCCGAGGAGGGCCAGGTAGAGGCTGGCGCCGAGGGTGGCGCGCAGCCACTGGCCGCCGTCCGGCTCGCCGCCGATGATCCCGACCTGGACGATGCCCAGCAGCAGCGAGGTCACCGCGCTCACCGTGAAGACGAGAAGGAAGTAGACGATCGCCTTCGCGGTGAGCACCCGGCCCCGGGACGGGCAGGCGGTCAAGGTGGTGCGGATCATCCCGGTGCCGTACTCCGAGGTGATCGTCAGCACCCCCAGGGTGATCACACAGATCCCGCTGAGGACGGCGCCGAAGAAGCCCAGCGTCAGGACGTCGTCCTTGACGAAGGTCTGGTCGTCCGCGTTCACGATCAGGGCGGCGATGGTGCCGAACCCGAAGAGCAGGAGGATCATCACCCCGAGCGTCCACATCGTGGAGCGCAGCGAGCGGATCTTGGTCCACTCGGAGGCCACCGCGTCGCCGAGCCGGGCCGGGCGGACCGGAATGGGGGAGACGTACCCGGTGACGGGGGCACCCGACAGGTGCTGCGGGGTGGTCATCGGGGGTCCTCGGGCTTCGTCGGAGCGGCAGGAGCGGCGGGAGCGGGCGCGGCGGCCGGGGTGGCGTACGGGTTCTCGCCCGGCCGCGGCGGGGCGTACCAGCCGCCGCCCGCGGGCGCGGCGGGCATCTGCGGCGCTCCGAACGGGTCCTGCTCCATCAGCCCTTCCTTCTCGTCCTGCGTGGAACGGAAGTCGACGGCGCCCTGCGTCATCCGCATATACGCCTCCTCCAGCGAAGCCTGGTGCGGGGACAGCTCCCAGAGCCGGATGTCCGCGCCGTGCGCCAGATCGCTGATCCTCGGCAGCGGCAGGCCCATCACCCGCAGCGCGCCGTCCGGCTCCGGCATCACCCGTGCACCCGCCTCGGCGAGCACCGCGGAGAGCTTCTCCCGCCGCTCGGGCGGATCCTCGGCGACCCGGACCCGGGCGAAGCCCGCCGAGTTGGCCGCGATGAAGTCCCGTACGCCCATATCGGCCAGCAACTGGCCCCGGCCGATCACGATCAGATGGTCGGCGGTCAGCGCCATCTCGCTCATCAGATGGGAGGAGACGAAGACCGTACGGCCCTCGGCCGCCAGCGCCTTCATCAGATTGCGGACCCAGAGGATGCCCTCCGGGTCGAGCCCGTTGACCGGCTCGTCGAACAGCAGCACCCCGGGGTCGCCCAGCAGCGCCGCCGCAATGCCCAGCCGCTGCCCCATCCCCAGGGAGAAGCCCTTGGAACGCCGCCGGGCCACGTCCTGGAGGCCGACGACACCGAGGACCTCGTCGACCCGCCGGGCCGGAATCCCGGAGAGCTGTGCCAGCGACAGCAGATGGTTACGCGCGGTGCGCCCGCCGTGCACCGCCTTGGCGTCCAGCAGCGCGCCGACCTCCCGGGGCGCGTTCGCCGCCTCGCGGAAGGGGCGGCCGCCCACGGTGACCGTGCCGGACGTCGGATTGTCCAGGCCCAGGATCATGCGCATCGTGGTCGACTTCCCGGCACCGTTGGGGCCGAGGAAACCGGTCACCGCGCCGGGCCGCACCTGGAAGTTGAGGTTGTACACCGCCGTGGTGCTGCCGTAGCGCTTCGTCAGGCCGACTGCCTCGATCATGCTCCCGCCCCACATCGGCGTCAGATGGTCCGGGCCGCCGGCATCGTCGCCGCTAGCCCCCCGTAAGGCTTACGAGGATATCCGGCCGCGAACGGTTCCCGCGTGCATGTCACAACTACCGTCGGTGACGGAGGGTGACCGGCGGGAGGGTCAGGCGTCCCGCTTCCGCAGGACGACATAGGCGCCGGCCAGGGCCGCCGCCACCCAGAGCAGCATGATCCCCAGGCCCTCCCAGGGGCCGTACGGCGCCCGGTCGCTGCCCATCGCGTCCGGCACCACCTGCATGATCTTGGAACCGGCCTGGTCGGGGAAGTAGCGGGCCACCTCCTTCGCCTTGGGGACCGCCGCCAGGATCTGCGAGACCAGGAAGAAGAACGGCATCAGAATGCCGAGCGACAGCATCGAGGAGCGGAGCATGGTGGCCACGCCCATCGAGAAGAGCGCGATCAGCCCCATATAGAGGCCCGCGCCCACCACCGCCCGCAGCACGTTCTCCGCCCCGATCGTGGTGCGGTGCTCGCCCAGCAGCGCCTGGCCGAGGAAGAAGCTGGCGAAGCTGGTGATCCAGCCGACGAGCAGCGCCAGCACCGCGGCCACCGCGATCTTGCTGAAGAGGAAGGTGCCCCGCTGGGGGACCGCCGCCAGCGAGGTGCGGATCATTCCGGAGCTGTACTCCGTCCCCACCACCAGCACCCCGAAGACCACCATCGCCAGCTGGCCCAGCACGATCCCCGAGAAGCTCGCCAGCACCGGGTCGAAGGTCACCCGCTGCTCGACGGGCAGATCGTCGAAGGTCGCGTTGTAGACGGCGCAGAGCGCGGCGCTGATCGCCACCGTGGCGACGAAGGCCGCCGTCAGCGTCCACACCGTCGACGACACCGTACGGATCTTGGTCCACTCCGACTGGAGGACCGCCGGTACCGAGGCCATCCGTCAGACTCCCTCGCTGCGGCCGCCGCCGCCCTCGTCGCCGCCGGGCTTCCCCGCCGCCCAGCCCGCGCCCCAGTGCGGGGCGGCTGCCCCGCCGCCCGGGGGCGCTCCGGGTGCCGGGGCGCCGTGCGCGTGGTACTCGACGGCGCCCGCCGTCATCTGCATAAAGGCCTCTTCCAGGGAAGCCTGCTGGCCGCTCAGCTCGTGCAGCACCACCCGGTGGGCCGCCGCCAGCTCGCCCAGCGTCTCCGTGGTGGCGCCGTCGACCTCCAGCACCCCCGCCGACTCCAGCACCGTATGACCGGCTCCCTGGAGCACGTCCCGCAGCCGCTCGGGCTCGGGGGACCGCAGCCGGACATAGCTCCGCGAGTTCTGCCGGATGAAGTCCGCCATCGACGTATCCGCCAGCAGCTTCCCCTGCCCGATCACGATCAGATGGTCGGCGGTCAGCGCCATCTCGCTCATCAGATGGGACGAGACGAAGATCGTCCGGCCTTCGGCGGCCAGCGCCTTCATCAGATTGCGGATCCAGTGGATGCCCTCGGGGTCGAGCCCGTTGACCGGCTCGTCGAACAGCAGCACCCCGGGGTCGCCCAGCAGCGCCGACGCGATACCCAGCCGCTGGCCCATCCCCAGCGAGAAGCCCTTCGACTTCTTGCGCGCCACCGGCGTCAGACCGACCAGGTCCAGCACCTCCGAGACCCGGGACTCCGGGATCCGGTTGGCCTGGGCGAGACAGAGGAGATTGTTGTACGCGCTCCGCCCGCCGTGCATCGCCTTGGCGTCCAGCAGTGCCCCGATGTACTTCAGCGGCTCCGAAAGCTCGCGGTAGTGCCGTCCGTCGATCCGGACCGTCCCCGCCGTCGGCAGGTCCAGATCGAGCATCATCCGCATCGTCGTGGACTTCCCCGCGCCGTTCGGTCCCAGAAAACCGGTGATCATCCCCGGCCGGACCCGGAACGACAGATGGTCGACGGCGACCTTCGTACCGAAGTGCTTGGTGAGATCCTCCAGCTCGATCATGCCGCCACGCTAAGGGTGCGCGAAGCCCCCCGCCACTTGAGCGACAGGGGGCTTGACGCAGTTTTGACCGAGCACGGCGGCGGGGCGGGCCCCGCCGGCCGGAACGGCGTCAGCGCGACTGCTGCGCCGGGACACCGCGCGAGATCGGCTCGTCGTCGACGGGCGCGCCGGCCGCGGCCACCGCGGCACCGGTCAGCGTCGCCAGCATCTCGCGGACGTTGGTCAGCTGCGCGTTGATCGAGTCGCGGCGGTTGGTGAGCGCCGCCAGCTCGCGCTCCGATTCGCTGCGGATCCGGTCGGCCTTGGCATTGGCGTCCGCCACGATGTCCTCGGCCTGGCGCTGCGCGGTCTCCACGGTCTGCCGGGCGCGGCGCTCCGCGTCCGTACGGAGCTTCTCGGCCTCCAGACGGAGCTGCTCCGCCCGGTGCTCGATCTCCGCCAGCCGCTTCTCCGCCTTCGCCTGACGCGACGCCAGGTCCCGCTCGGACTGCTCGCGGCGCTTGGCGAGGTTCGTCTCGAAGTCCGCGGCGGCCTGGGCGGCCTTGGCGCGGGTCTCCTCGAAGAGGGCGTCGGCCTCCTCGCGCTTGGACTGGGCGTCCTTCTGCGCGTCGGTACGGAGCTGGGTGGCGTCGCCCTTCGCCTTCTCGACGATCCGGATGCCCTCCTCCTCCGCCTTCGCCTTGCGGTCGGCGGCGAACGACTCGGCGTCGTTGCGGACCTGCTGGGCGGCGGACTCGGCCAGCTCGCGGTGCTGCTCGGCGGCGCGACGGGCCTCCTCGCGCAGGTCCTTCGCCTCCTCCTCGGCGAGCCGGAGGATCTTCTCGACGCGCGCACCGAGACCGGCGTACGACGGCTCGGCGTCGCTGACCTGGGCCTGGGCGTTCTGCGTTTCGAGATGCAGCTCCTCGATGCGCTTTTCCAGAGAGGTGATCCGGGTCAGAGCACTATCACGGTCGGCGACGAGCTTGGTAATGCGGTCGTCCACCTGACCGCGGTCGTAACCACGCCGCACGAGCTCGAAGCCGAAGGGGGAGGATGTGTCGCTCATGGGGTTCCTGTCGAATGAGACCGGTGAGGTGATAGAGGGAATCCTAGGGGCCTAAGCGGTGTGTCATCGAGCGGATGCAGGTTTGATATAGAGAATGTGCAGTCTTTTGAGTGGCTAAGATCGCGGGGACTTGCCACCCGAACGGGTAACACCCGCCGAGGCGCCCGTCTTGACGGCCCCTCCGGGACCGCCGCCCCGGGCGTCGCCCGAACCGCCGCCCGGTTTCGGCCCCTTGTCACCGCCCGGCGCCTCGAAGGATTCCAGCGCCTCCAGCACGTTCTGCACCCGGGAGATCTCCGCCTGGATGTCCTCGCGCCGGCGCTGGATCACATCGAGGTCCCGCTTGCCGTCGCCGACGAGCTTCCGGGCCTCCGACTCCGCTTCGGCCTTGATGCCCTCGCCCTCGCGGATCAGCGCGGCCTTCTTCAGCTCGGCCTCCTTGAGCAGGCCCTCCGCCTTCTTCACGGCGGCGATCCGGACCCGGCTCGCCTCGGAGGTCGCCTCCGACAGCAGCTCCTTCGCCTTCTCCGCCGACTCGTTGCGCTGCTCGGTCGCGGCCTTCACCAGATGGTCGACGCGCTCGCCGGCCACCTTCATCTGCTCGGCCGTCTCCCGGCGGGCCCGCTCGTGCAGCTCCTCGACCTCGGACTCGGCCCGGACCCGCAGCTCCTCCGCCCGGTCCCTTATGGCCGTCGAGTCCCGGCGGGCACCCACCAGTAGCTCGTCCGCGTCCGCCCGGGCCCGCTCC
This sequence comes from Streptomyces sp. NPDC003691, assembly GCF_053981115.1. NCBI lineage: Bacteria > Bacillati > Actinomycetota > Actinomycetes > Kitasatosporales > Streptomycetaceae > Streptomyces > Streptomyces sp. NPDC003691. The sequence continues at coordinate 69,046 of NZ_JBSFNQ010000010.1, forward strand.
ACCAGCGCATTGCCCTCGACGGTCGCCTCCGAGACCAGCCGCTCGGCCTCCTTGCGGGCGGCGCCGACCATCGCGTCGGCCTGCTTCTCGGCCTCCAGCGCGGCGCGCAGCGCCTCCTCCTGAGCCTTGTTGACCAGCTGGTCGGCCTGCTCGGCCGCGTCCCGGCGGCGCTTGGCCGCCGCGTCACGGGCCTCGTCGACCGTACGGTCCGCCGTCGCCCGGGCCTCCGAACGCATCCGCTCCGCCGCCGAATCGGCCTCCGCCTTCGTCTTCTGCGCCTCGGCCCGGATCCGCTCGGCCGCCTGCTGCGCCGCGCCCACCGTCTCCGCGGCCTCGGCCCGCAGCCGCTCCGCGTCCCCGCGCGCCTCCGACAGCAACTGGTCGGCCTGGGACGCCGCGTCCGCGCGCCGCTTGTCGGCGGTGTGCCGGGCCTCGTCGAGAACCTCCTGGGCCTCGGCCCGGATCCGGTCCCCGTCCGACGCCGCCTCGCCGACCAGCCGGTCCGCCTGCGCCGCCGCCTCCGAACGGATCCGGTTCGCGTCGTCCCGGGCGTCCGCCCGGGTCCGGGCCGCGTCCTGCTCGGCCGACGCCACCGCGTCGGACGCCTCGGTACGCATCCGCTGCGCGTACTCCGCGGAGTCCGCGCGCGCCTTCTCCGACTCGGAGATCGCGTCGTTGACGGTCCGTTCGGCCAGCGCGTTCGCCGCGTCGGTCTCCGTCTGGGCGCGCTCCCGCAACTGGGCCGCGTCCTCGGTGGCGCGCTCCAGCGCGGAGTGCGCGTCCGCCCGCAGCCGGTCCGCCTCCTCCTGCGCCTCGGACCGGGTCCGGCCCGCCGCGTGCTCGGCCGCCGACCGCAGCCCGGCGATCTCCTCCTCGGCCTGCTCGTGCAGCCCGGCCACCGAATCCCGGACCTGCTTCGCCGTCTGCTCGGCCGCCGCCACCGTCTCCGTGGCCCGCCGGTCGGCGTCCTCGGTCAGCGACTGCGCCTCGGACTGCGCCTCCTCGACCCGCTTGCGGGCCGCCGCGAGCAGCTCCTCGCTCTGCTCCCGGGCCCCCTCGCGCTCCCGGTCCGCCTCGGCCCGCGCCGACTCCAGGGTGTCCTCGGCCGCCCTCCGGCGCCGTACCGCCTCCTCCTGGGCCGCGGCCAGCGCCTCCTGCGCCTCGGCCGCGATCCGCTCGGCGGCGGCCGCCGCCTCGGCCCGCAGCCGGTCCGAGGTCTCCTGGGCCTCCGTCTTCAGCCGCTCCGCCTCGGCCGCCGCGTCCCCGCGCAGCCGTACCGCGATGTTCTCGCCCTCGGCGCGGGACGCCGAGGCGTCCGCCGCGGCCTCGTTGCGCAACTGGTCGGCCTCGGCCTCGGCCTGCTCCCGGAGGGTCCGGATCCGCTCCGCGGTCTCCGACCGCAGCCGGTCGGTCTCCTCGGCCGCCTCGCGCCGCAGCCGCTCGCCCTCGGCCCTGGCGTCCGTCAGCGCCGTCTCCGCGGCCCCGACCCGGGCCTCCGCCTCGGCGTGCAGCCGGGCCAGCGCCTCGGCGGCCTCCTCCTGACGGGCCGCGGTCGCCCGCTCGGCCTCCTCGCGCAGCGCGTTCGCGGCCTGCTCGGCGGCCGCCCGCGCCGCGTCCGCCTGCTCCTCGGTCTCCACCCGGAGGCGCTCCGCCTCGGTACGGGTGCGCTCCAGCGTCTCCTCGGCCTGCCGGCGCAGGGTCGTCGCCCGCTCGATGGCCTCGGTACGGACCCGCTCGCTCTCGGCGCCCGCGTTGGTCCGCAGTTCGTCGGCGTCCGACCGGGCCTTGGTCAGCAGCTCCTCGGCGGTCGAGGCCGCCTCTTCGATCTGCTGGACGGCCTCCCGGCGGGCCTCGCCGCGGATCCGCTCGCCCTCGGCGACCGCCTCCGAGCGGAGCGTCTCCGCCTCGCCGCGCAGCCGCCGGGCCTCCTCCTGGAGCTCGACGGTCCGGGCCCGGTACTCCTTGGTGTCGTCCTTCGCGGCGCCCTTGAGCTGATCGGCCTGCTCGGCGGCCTCACCGCGCAGGGTCTCCGCCTCGGCCTCGGCCTCCCGGCGGATCCGCTCGGCCTCCTCGGCCGCCTTGCGGGTGGTCTCACGGGCGTCGTCCGACGCCTTGGTGAGCACCTCGTCGGCGTCCCTGGCCGCCTTGGCGATGGCCGCCGCCGCATCCTCGGCGGCGATCGTCTTCGCCTTCTCGGCGGCCTCCGCCACCTGCTTGTCGGCCTGCGAACGGGCATCGGCGAGCACCTGCTCGGCCTCCGCCTTCACGGTCTCCGCCTCGCCGGTCGCCTCGGCGACCAGCCGGGCGATCTCCGCCTTCGCGGTCCGGGTGCGCTGCTCGTTGACCGACTCCGCGGTGGCCTGTTCCCGGGCCGCCGTCTCGGTGGCCCGGGCGACCAGCTTCTCCGCCTCGGCCTTCGCCTCGCGCAGCCGCTCGTCGGCCTCCTGGAGCTTCTGCTCGGCCACCCGGTTCAGCTCGGCCGACTGCTGGCGGGCCAGATCGGACTCGGCGGTGGTGGAGCTGCGCAGGCGCTCGGCGTGGCTGGTGGCCTCCTGGGCCTGTCCGGCCGCCGCGTTCAGCATCCGCTCGGCGTCCCGGCGGGCCCGGTGCAGCAGCGCCTCCGCCTCGCCGCGGGCCGCCTCGGCCTCGGAGCCGACCCGGGAGCGGGCCTCGTCGGTGACCCGCTTCGCCTCGGCCCTGGCCTGGCCGACGGCCTGCTCGGCCTCCGCCCGGGACTCGTCGAGCAGCCGGCGCGCCTGGGACTCCGTACGGGCCCGCAACTGCTCGGCCCAGGCCACGTTCTCGTTGACGTGCGCCTCGACGGTCTGCCGGCGCTCGGCCAGCTCCTGGTCCAGCCGCTGGCGCCGCTGATTGGCCTCGGTGTGCAGTTCGGCCTGGAGCCGGGCCTGCTGTTCGGCATGCTCCTGGAGGAGCCGCTGGGCCTGGGCCCGGATGTCCCGCAGCTCGCGCTCGGCGTCGGAGCGCAACTGGTCGGCCTGGGCCTGGGCGTTCCGCAGCATCTGCTCGGCCTGGTAGCCGAGGTCGCCGTTCTCGTAGGCGGGACGGGTCGCGAGGGCCCGGCGCGCCTCGTGGAGCTTGGCGCGCAACACCTCGACCTGGTAGCCGAGGTCCTCGGCGTGCTGGACGGCCTTCTCCCGCTCGGTCTTCAGCCGGTCCATCTCGGCTTCGAACCGGGTGAGGAGGTCTTCGTCAGCTCGGTGGCTCTCCTGGCGTTCGTAGCCCCGCACTACGCGGTCCCATCCGTCCCCTGGTCGCAACTGATCCCGCACAAGCACCGCCCGCCCTGCGAACGGCCCCCCGGGGAATGGTGACAGAACAATATGAGAGGACGCGTCGCGGCCCCGACCCGGCCCCGGCCCGGAACAGCCCACTCTACCGGGCCGGGAATACCTGAGGTCAGTGCTCCGGTGCAGAGGTGACGAGTTCGGTCAGAACGCCGTGGCAGTCCTTGGGGTGGAGGAAGGTGATCCGGGAGCCCATGGAACCGCGCCGGGGCTCGTCGTACAGCACCCGGACGCCCTTCTCCCGGACCGCCGCCGCGTCCCCGTCGACATCGGCCGTGCCGAAGGCGATGTGGTGCACTCCCTCGCCGTTCTTGGCCAGCCACTTCCCGACCGGGGAGTCGTCCCGGATCGGCTGGAGCAGCTGGAGGTAGGAGGCGCCGCCGTCCGACGTTTCGTTGATCTTCAGCATGGCCTCGCGGACCCCCTGCTCCTCGTTGACCTCCGCGTGGAAGACCTCGAAGCCGTACGTGGTCCGGTAGAACTCGACGGTCGCGTCCAGGTCGAAGCAGGCGATCCCGATGTGGTCGATGCGCGTCAGCATGGGACCAGTGGAGCGTCCGGGTCCCGGTTACGCAAGGTGCGCGCTGTCACACCGGGCGCACAGTGACCCCCGGGGGTACCGATCAGTACATTGAAGTAAACCCTCGTTCACTCCTCAGCGTCCGAGCTGGAAGGGGATCGTCACTCATGTCGTCTCTCACTTCGGGAAAGCCCCGCGGGGCCGGGAACACCACGGTGATCGTCGCGGGCGCGCGGACGCCCATGGGGCGTCTCCTCGGCTCGCTGAAATCCTTCTCCGGCGCCGACCTCGGCGGCTTCGCCATCAAGGCCGCCCTCGACCGGGCGGGCATCGGGCCCGAGCAGGTCGAGTACGTGATCATGGGCCAGGTGCTGGGCGCGGGCGCCGGGCAGATCCCGGCCCGCCAGGCCGCGGTCAAGGCGGGCATCCCGATGAACGTGCCCGCGCTCACCGTCAACAAGGTCTGCCTCTCCGGCCTGGACGCCATCGCCCTGGCCGACCAGCTGATCCGGGCCGGCGAGTTCGACATCGTCGTGGCCGGCGGCCAGGAGTCCATGACCAACGCGCCGCATCTGCTGCCGAAGAGCCGGGAGGGCTTCAAGTACGGCGCGATCGGGATGCTGGACTCGATGGCCCACGACGGCCTCACCGACGCCTTCGAGAACATCGCCATGGGCGAGTCCACCGAGAAGCACAACACCCGTCTCGGCCTCGGCCGCGCCGAACAGGACGCCTTCGCCGCCGCCTCCCACCAGCGGGCCGCCGCCGCCCGGAAGAACGGCCTCTTCGACGCCGAGATCACCCCGGTCGAGATCCCGCAGCGCAAGGGCGACCCGGTCGTCTTCGCCGAGGACGAGGGCATCAGGCCCGACACCACCGCGGAGAACCTGGCCCGGCTGCGGCCCGCGTTCGCCGCGGACGGCACCATCACCGCGGGCACCTCGTCCCAGATCTCCGACGGTGCCGCGGCCGTCGTCGTGATGAGCCGCGCCAAGGCGGAGGAACTGGGCCTGGAGTGGCTCGCCGAGATCGGCGCGCACGGCAATGTCGCGGGTCCCGACAACTCCCTCCAGTCCCAGCCGTCGAACGCGATCGCGCACGCGGTGGCCAAGGAGGGCATCTCCGTCGCCGACCTCGACCTGATCGAGATCAACGAGGCGTTCGCCGCGGTCGCCGTGCAGTCCATGAAGGACCTCGGCGTGTCCCCGGAAAGGGTGAACGTCAACGGCGGCGCGATCGCGCTGGGCCACCCCATCGGCATGTCCGGCGCCCGGATCGCGCTCCATCTCGCGCTGGAGCTGCGCCGGCGCGGCGGCGGTACGGGCGCGGCCGCGCTCTGCGGCGGCGGCGGCCAGGGCGACGCGCTGATCCTGCGCGTCCCGGCCCCCGGCGCCGGGAAGTAGTCCCCTGCACCGCGGCCCGCCCCACCGGGAGGCGGGCCGCGGTGCCCGGGCGGAAGCGGAACGGGTTGCGAGCGCGGTGAGGAGCAGAGGCATGGTGGACGTCCCCGAACTGGTCGCCCGGGCGCGCGCGGGGCAGCCGCGCGCCGTGGCGCGGCTGATCTCCCTGGTGGAGGGGGCCTCGCCGCAGTTGCGGGAAGTGATGGCGGCCCTGGCACCGCTGACCGGCGGGGCCTATGTGGTCGGGCTGACCGGCTCGCCCGGTGTCGGCAAGTCCACTACGACATCGGCGCTGGTCGGCGCCTATCGCCGGGCGGGCCGGCGGGTCGGGGTACTGGCCGTCGACCCCTCGTCGCCGTTCTCCGGCGGCGCGCTCCTCGGCGACCGGGTGCGGATGTCGGAGCATGCCTCCGACCCCGGTGTCTACATCCGCTCCATGGCCACCCGCGGCCATCTCGGCGGCCTCGCCTGGGCGGCCCCGCAGGCGGTCCGCGTCCTCGACGCGGCCGGCTGCGACGTGATCCTGGTGGAGACGGTCGGGGTCGGCCAGTCCGAGGTCGAGATCGCCGCCCAGGCCGACACCTCGGTGGTCCTCCTCGCGCCCGGGATGGGCGACGGGATCCAGGCCGCGAAGGCGGGGATCCTGGAGATCGGCGACGTCTACGTGGTCAACAAGGCCGACCGGGACGGCGCCGACGCCACCGCCCGGGAGCTGAACCATATGCTCGGCCTGGGCGAGGCCAGGGCCCCCGGCGACTGGCGCCCGCCGATCGTGCGGACGGTGGCCGCCCGGGGCGAGGGCATCGACGAGGTCGTCGAGGCCCTGGAGAAGCACCGCGCCTGGTCCGAGGAGCACGGAGTGCTCGCGGAGCGCCGCCTGCGCCGCGCGGCGGGCGAGGTCGAGACCATCGCGGTCACGGCCCTGCGCGAGCGCATCGCCGATGTCCACGGCGACCGTCTGGTGGGCACGCTGGCGGCCCGGGTGGTGGCGGGCGAACTGGATGTGTACGCGGCGGCGGACGAACTGCGCGCAAGCCTGACGAACGACCGCTGAGCCCGCGGGGGCCGGGGGCGGGGCGGGTTGCGCTGCCCCGGGGCCGGGCTCCGCGGGCAGCCGGGCGGGGCCGGGGCGGTTTTCCTCGTACGCATACGGGCGAGTCCCCGGGCCCGGGCAGGCCGCCCCGCCGTGTCGTCCGGCTTCCGGGGTGACCCCCTGTGCCCCGGCGGCGGAGCGGGGGCCTGATCCGGTCCGGCGCCCGGCCGGGCAGCCGGGCGGGGCCGGGGGAGGTTTCCCCGCCGGCCCCGCTCCTGGTGTGCCGGGTCAGTTGTCGCGGTCGGTGGTCGCCTTCGCCGTGGCGGCGTCGACGTCGACCTCGTACGCCTTGCCGTCCTTGCCCTTGATGTCGATCTGCCAGCGGGCGTCGTCGAACTCGACCTCCGTGACGGTGCCGGGGTGGAGCTTCAGGGCGGCCGCCTGGGCCTGGGCGGAGGTGGTCTTCGCGGCGGCGGCCGCCGCGGCGTCGTCGCGGTCGTGGTCACGGCCGTCTTCGCCGTCCCGGTCGTCGCCGTCGCCGTCGTGCCGGTCGTCGTCCTGCTCGTCGCGGTCGTCGTCGCGGTCGTCGCCGGACTCGATGCGGACCGAGCCGTCCTGCGCGTCCACCCGGACCTCGCGCTCCGTGCCCTCCGCGGTACGGATCTCGATCTCCCAGTCGCCCTTGCCGTCGTCGTCGCGGTCGGCCGACTCCACCGTGCCCGGCACCTTCGCCAGCGCGGCGTCGGTCGCCTCGGCCAGCGAGACCTTCGCGGCCGGCGGGGTGCGGTCGCCGGAGTCGGAGCCGGTCGCGGCGAACGCGGTCAGGGTGCCGCCGGCCATCAGGGCGGCGACGGCGGTGGCGATGACGATCTTGCGCTTCATGGGTGACTTCCCGTCGTTTCTGGGTGCTGGAGCCGGGTGGTGAACCGGACGACCACCAATCTGGCCGGGTGACCCTGAACGCTCCCTGAAGCCACCTGAAGCCTTCTTCAGGTGCGGTTTGCGACCCTGAGGCCATGCGTTTGCTGATCGTGGAGGACGAGAAGCGCCTCGCGCTCTCCCTCGCCCGGGGACTGACCGCCGAGGGCTATGCCGTGGATGTGGTCCACGACGGCCTGGAAGGGCTCCACCGGGCCTCCGAGGGCAGCTACGACCTGCTGATCCTCGACATCATGCTGCCCGGGATGAACGGCTACCGGGTCTGCGGCGCCCTGCGGGCCGCCGGTGACGACGTACCGATCCTGATGCTGACCGCGAAGGACGGCGAGTACGACGAGGCCGAGGGGCTGGACACCGGTGCCGACGACTATCTGACCAAGCCGTTCTCGTACGTGGTGCTGGTCGCCCGCATCAAGGCGCTGCTGCGCCGCCGGGGCCGCGGCGGCGGGGCGTCCCCCCGGCTCACCGTCGGCGATCTTCGGGTGGAGACCGCGGCCCGCCGGGTCTTCCGGGCGGATCAGGAGATCACCCTCACGGCGAAGGAGTTCGCCGTCCTCGAACAGCTCGCGGTCCGCGCGGGCGAGGTGGTCAGCAAGGCGCAGATCCTGGAGCACGTCTGGGACTTCGCCTACGACGGCGACCCCAACATCATCGAGGTCTACATCAGCGCGCTCCGCCGCAAGCTGGGCGCCGAGTACATCCAGACCGTGCGCGGCGCGGGCTACCGGCTGGTGGCCGGGCGATGAGATCCGTACGGGCCAAGGCCGCGCTGGGCGCCACCGCCGTGGTCGCCGTCGCCCTGGTGGTGGCCGGCTTCTCGGTGCTGCTGGTGCTGCGGTCGTACCTGACCGACCAGGCCGAGCTCCAGGCCGAGGTCACCGCCCGCGAGGTGGCCGCCGAGGTGGCGCGGGAGTCCGGGAACGGGCCGGTCGAGGTCACCTCGCCGGAGGACCGGCCGGTCCAGGTCGTCGACGAGGACGGGCGGACCGTCGCGGTCAGCAAGGACCTGGAGCGGATCTCCGGCACCGGCAGTTCGGAGGTGCGGCCCGAGCCCGCCCCCTCCGGCGACGACCGGGACCCGGGCGACGACGATCCGAACGACGACGACCCGGAGCGCGGCGAGGTGTCCGGCAAGGAGCCGCGGTTCAGCCGGGGCGAGGCGACCGTCGACGGTGAGACGGCCGCGTACCGCTTCGCCGCGGTGGAGGCGACCACCGGCGGCGGCCGGACCGTGACCGTCTACGCGGGCGCCCCGCTCGCCGTGGAGGAGCACGCCGTGGAGTCCGTACGCGAGGCGATGCTCGCCGGGCTGCCGGTGCTGCTGCTGGTCGTCGGCTCGGTGACCTGGCTGGTCACCCGGCGGGCGCTGCGGCCGGTCGAGGGCATCCGGGCCGAAATGGCGGCGATCACCGCCTCCGAGGACCTGTCCCGGCGGGTGCCGGAGCCCGCCACCCGGGACGAGGTGGCCCGGCTGGCCCGGACCACCAACGAGACCCTGGCGGCGCTGGAGACCTCGGTGGAGCGGCAGCGGCGGTTCGTCGCGGACGCCTCCCACGAGCTGCGCAGCCCGATCGCCTCGCTGCGGACCCAGCTCGAAGTGGGTGAGGCCCACCCCGAGCTGCTGGACGTGCCGGGCGCGGTGGCCGACACCGTACGGCTCCAGCAGCTCGCGGCCGATCTGCTGCTGCTGGCCCGGCTGGACGCGGGCGAGAAGCCGGGGCGGGCCCGGGTGGACCTGGCGGCGCTGGCGCGCGAGCAGCTCTCGCAGCGGGCCGGCCGGGACCGGGTGCCCGTCGAGGCGGCCGCCGCGGACGGGGTGGAGGTACTCGGCTCGGCCGGTCAGCTCGCCCGGGTGCTGGGCAATCTGCTGGACAACGCGGAGCGGCACGCGGCGGGCGCGGTGACCCTGTCCGTACGGCGGGAGGGTGCCGACGCGGTACTCGCGGTCGGCGACGACGGGGCCGGGGTCCCGGTGGCCGAGCGGGAGCGGATCTTCGAGCGGTTCGTCCGGCTCGACGACGCCCGCACCCGCGACGAGGGCGGTGCCGGGCTGGGTCTGGCCATCGCCCGGGATGTGGCGGTCCGGCACGGCGGCACGCTGACGGTGGGGGAGTCGCCGACGGGCGGCGCGCTCTTCGTCCTGCGGCTGCCCGCGGCCTGAGCCGCCCGCGGTCCGAGCCGCCCAGGGTTCGAGCCGCGCCGGTCCGGGTGCCGGTGGCCGGTGACCGCGGGCCGGGCCCGCCAGGTCCGGCCCGCGGTCACGGGACCGCGGGCGCCCGGACGGCCCCCGCACCGGACGGCCGGGCGGCGGCCGTCCGGTGCGGATCAGAGCTTGCCGCGCCTGCCGCGCAGATGCTCGGCCACCGGCGTCAGGGACTCCCGCAGATCGGCCAGCGCCTCCGGGCTCATCAGATCGATGAAATGCCGGCGGACGGACGCCACATGGTGCGGCGCTACCTGGCGCATGGTCTCCGTACCGGCGTCGGTGAGCACCGCGTACAGACCGCGCCGGTCCGACTCGCAGTTCTCCCGGCGGACCAGTCCCGCGGTCTCCATCCGGGTGATCTGGTGGGAGAGCCGGCTCTTGGACTGGAGCGTGGCCGCGGCCAGATCGCTCATCCGCATCCGGTGCTCGGGCGATTCGGAGAGGTTGACCAGGATCTCGTAGTCGTTGTTCGTCAGGCCGAACGGCTGGAGGTCCTTCTCCAACTGGTGCATCAGCAGCCGGCTGACGTCGAGGTGTGTACGCCAGGTGAGCTGCTCGTCCTCGGTGAGCCAGCGGGTGGCCGTCTCGGTCTCCATATATGGATTCTACCTAAAAAAGTTGAAAGGCGGACTATTTTGGGGAGTGCGCGTCGACGCGGCCCGCAGGGTGCGGCCCGCGGTACGTACCGTCAACGGCTTCCCGTACGTCCCCGGCCGTTCCGCGACCACCTGTGACCATCCGTGTGACTGCGCAGTGTACGCAGCGCCCGAGGGGCGCGGCGGGTCCGCTCCGCAAGCGCCGGCCGGAGCCGTCCGGCCGGCCCCGGCCGCGGTCACAGGCCGAAACGCCGCTGGAGATCACCCAGCTGGCCGGGCAGCCGCGGGGTCTGACCGTGCTGCCCCTGGCCCCCGCCGGGCCCGCCCGGCACTCCCGCCTGCGCCGGAGGCGCCCCCGTCGCGGCCTCCGGCAGCAGCACCTCCGTCGACTGGAGCAGCACCGTCCCGGCGCCCGCGAACTCGAACTGGTGCTCCTCGCCCGAGGTCCCGCCGATCCCGGTCAGCGCGCGCAGCCCGCCCATCACCCCGGTCATATAGCCGTGGTCGTAGTGGTGGCACGGCGACGGGCAGTCCGCCCAGCCCACCAGCGCCTGGGGATCCACCCGCAGCGGCGGCTCCATGAAGACCACCGGGCCGTTGGAGGCCGCCACGAACTTCCCCGTACCGATCAGGGTGAGGAAGCCCGGCACGATCGACTGCTTCAGCGCCAGCGTCGGCTGGTACGCCAGCAGATTCCCGGCCCGGATGGTCAGATTGCCGTCGTCGAGGTCGAAGGAGTTCACATCGAAGGCCCGGTCCGCCAGCAGCATCTTGCCGCTGCCCTCCGCCACCACCCAGTCCGCCGCGTGCAGCGGCGAGTGGAAGGAGGTCCGCAGCAGGCGGTCGAGCCGCCCGTGCCCGATGCCGTTGAACTCGATCCGCCCGTAGTAGGCGATCATCTTCCCCTTCTGCAGGAACCACTGGCTCCCCTTGAGCTCCACGCAGAAGGTGTACGGGTTCACGTTGTCGTCGCCCGGGAGGGTCGTGGGGTCGTGCACCACGGGGCGGCCGCCGGATCCGGTCACAGTTTCTCCTCCGATGCCTGGACGAGCACCGCGCCCCGGCCGCTCAGCTCCAGCTGGAACGCCTCGCCCGAACCGCGCCCCACCATGTCGCGCCAGCCCAGCGCGGTGGAGAGCTTGTTCTGTACATCGCCGTGGTGGGCCACGTACGCCTGCGGGTCGACATGGACCGGACGCCCCGGGACGATCGGCAGCTCGACCACACCGCCGTGGGCCATCACGGCGACCGAGCCGTGGCCGCGCAGGGTGGTGGTGAACAGCCCCTGGCCGGTGACCTGGCCGCGGACCATGCCCATCACGCCGCCCTGGGCGCCGAGGAACACCGTGCCCTGCTCCAGGGTGCCGTCGAAGGCGAGCAGCCGGTCCGCCTCCACATAGAGGGTGTCCCCGGTCAGCTCCACCACCTGGATGTGGTGGCCGCCGTGCCCGAACATCACGGTGCCGCTGCCCTCGACCTTCATGAGCGGGGTGGCCTCGCCGGCCACCCGGCGGCCGATCATGCCGCCGATCCCGCCGCTGCCGCCGGTCGTGCTCGGGGTGAAGCTCACCTCGCCCCGGTAGGCGATCATGGCGCCGCGCTGGCTGTAGAGGCGCTGCCCGGGTACGACGGCGGCCTCCACCATCTTGGAGTTGATCTCCCGGAAAGCCACTAGACATCGCCCCCTATCGTGTTCCGCTCGCTGGGCTGGACATAGACCAGCCCGTCGCCCTCGAAGCGGATCTGGAACGCCTCGCCGCCGCCCTCGCCGACCAGGGTGCGGAAGGTGACCCCGGACTGGAAGTTCTGGCGCAGCTCGCCCTGGTGGGCCACATAGGCGCCGGGGTCGACGGCGAGGGGGTACTGCGGGGTGACCCGGAGGACCACGGCCTGGCCGTCCGACATGATCGCGGCCCGGCCGGTGCCTTCGAGCGTGGTGGTGAAGAGCCCGTTGCCGCTCGCGCCGCCGCGCAGCCCGGTGAAACTGGTGCCGGTGCGCAGCCCGCCGTCCGCGGCGAGGAGGTTGCTCGACTCGACGTACAGCTTCTCCCCGTTCAGGGAGACCAGGCTGATCTCGGAGGCCCGGTCGGCGAAGAAGCAGGTGCCCTCGCCCTTCACCTCCATCAGCACCATCTGTTCGCCGGTGAGGCGCCGGGTCACCATGCCGCGGATGCCCTCACCGCCCCCGGACAGCTTTTTGAAGGCCATCCGGCCGTCGTACGCGACCATCGACCCGTTCTTCACTTTGACGGCGTCGCCGGCCAGATCGACCGCGAGCACTTTGCTCCCCTGGAGCCGGAAGGTTGCCACCAGGCGACGGTAACCGGCGCCGACGGGCGGGAACAGGCCCGTGGGAACGATCCGGGGCCGCCGGGCACCACCCCGGACAAAGGCTTGGCAAAGGCGGCTGTCAGAATGGGGCTGCGCTTGTGAGCGCGTTCACAAGATCGTCTCCCCGCAAAGGTGCACCCGCCGTGGACATCAAGACCGCCTCCGCCCTTCACCGCCTCCGGCTGATCTCGGCCCCGGAGGGCGCCTCCTTCGTTCTGCTGATCATCGCGTCGGTGCTGAAGCGCACCACGGACTTCAACGCGGTGCCGGCGCTCGGCATGATCCACGGCATTCTGTTCATCATCTACGTCCTGTTCTGGGCCGACGCCTGGAACCGGACCCGCTGGGAGTTCAAGACCGCCGCGCTCTACTTCGTACTGGCCGTGGTGCCGCTCGGCGGCTTCGTCGCGGAGCGGAAGCTGAAGCGGTCCGCGGAGGACGCGGTGATCGCCTCCCGGGCCCGCCGCGAGGGCGTGGCCGACACCGTCTGAACCTTCCGCTGAACCGTCCACGACGGGTTTTCCCGGCCGGGCCGTCCACCGCGTCCACGACGCGGCGGGCGGCCCGTCGCCGTGTCCGGGGACGCCGCCCGGACGGCCGTCCGTTCGAGGGGCGAGACGGGGCGGACGGGGCCGTGACCAGTCGGTAGGGTCGGGGCCGTGTCCAAGCCGCTCAGTCTCTCCTTCGATCCCATTGCCCGCGCCGACGAGCTGTGGCGGCAGCGCTGGGGGCCGGTGCCCTCGATGGCGGCGATCACCTCGATCATGCGGGCGCAGCAGATCCTGCTCGCCGAGGTCGATGCCGTCGTCAAGCCGTACGGCCTCACCTTCGCCCGCTACGAGGCGCTGGTGCTGCTCACCTTCTCCAAAGCGGGTGAGCTGCCGATGTCCAAGATCGGCGAGCGGCTGATGGTCCACCCCACCTCGGTCACCAATACCGTGGACCGGCTGGTCAGGTCGGGTCTGGTGGCCAAGCGGCCCAATCCGAACGACGGGCGCGGCACCCTCGCCTCCATTACGGAGAAGGGGCGGGAGGTCGTCGAGGCGGCCACCCGGGACCTGATGGAGATGGACTTCGGGCTCGGCGCGTACGACACCGAGGAGTGCGCCGAGATCTTCGCGATGCTGCGGCCGCTGCGGGTGGCGGCGAAGGACTTCGACGAGGTCTGACGGGCGCCGGGGCGGGCCGTACCCGCGGGGCCCGGGCCGACGGGGGCTGGACACCCCGCCCGCAGGGTGGTAACCGCGCCCGGATAGGCTCGGCGGCATGAAACAAACCGTGCTGACCCGCTACCGGGTGATGGCGTACATCACCGCCGTCTGGCTGCTGGTGTTCACCGGCGCCATCGTGCTGAAGTACGGCTTCAGCACCGGCGACACCATGGTGATCTCGCAGATCCACGGCGTTCTGTTCATCGTGTACGTGATCTTCGCCTTCGATCTGGGCTCCAAGGCGAAGTGGCCCTTCGGCAAGCTGCTGTGGGTGCTGGCCGCGGGCTGTATCCCGGTGGCCTCCTTCTTCGTCGAGCCGAAGATCAGCCGGGAGGCCCAGGCGCTGATCGACGCCTCGGCGCCGCAGCCGGTCCAGGCGTAGCACCGCGGCCGGTCCGGGCACCGGTCCCCGCAGCCGGGCGCCGCGCGTGTCACACGCGTGGCGCAGGTTCATCGACATTTACTAGGACGTCCTAGTAAATTGATGAGCATGGACGCTCACGGCATTGACGAGGGCCGCCGGCGGTGGCAGGCCCGCTACGACGGGGCCCGCAAGCGGGACGCGGACTTCACCACGCTCTCCGGGGACCCGGTCGAGCCGGTCTACGGGCCCCGGCCCGGCGACGCCTACGAGGGCTTCGAGCGGATCGGCTGGCCCGGTGAGTACCCGTTCACCCGGGGGCTCCACGCGACCGGCTACCGCGGCCGCACCTGGACCATCCGCCAGTTCGCCGGCTTCGGCAACGCCGAGCAGACGAACGAGCGCTACAAGATGATCCTGGCAGCGGGCGGCGGCGGGCTCTCCGTCGCGTTCGACATGCCCACCCTGATGGGCCGGGACTCCGACGATCCGCGCTCCCTCGGCGAGGTCGGCCACTGCGGCGTCGCCATCGACTCGGCCGCCGATATGGAGGTCCTCTTCCAGGACATCCCGCTCGGCGAGGTGACCACGTCGATGACGATCAGCGGACCCGCGGTCCCCGTCTTCTGCATGTACCTGGTCGCCGCCGAGCGCCAGGGCGTCGACCCCGCGGTGCTGAACGGCACCCTCCAGACCGACATCTTCAAGGAGTACATCGCCCAGAAGGAGTGGCTCTTCCAGCCCGAGCCGCATCTGCGGCTCATCGGCGACCTGATGGAGCACTGCGCCGCGGGCATCCCCGCCTACAAGCCGCTCTCGGTCTCCGGCTACCACATCCGCGAGGCCGGGGCGACGGCCGCGCAGGAGCTGGCGTACACCCTCGCCGACGGCTTCGGCTATGTGGAGCTGGGGCTCAGCCGGGGGCTCGACGTCGATGTCTTCGCCCCCGGGCTCTCCTTCTTCTTCGACGCCCACCTGGACTTCTTCGAGGAGATCGCCAAATTCCGGGCGGCCCGGCGGATCTGGGCGCGCTGGCTGCGGGACGTCTACGGGGCCCGCAGCGACAAGGCGCAGTGGCTGCGCTTCCACACCCAGACCGCGGGTGTCTCGCTGACCGCGCAGCAGCCGTACAACAATGTCGTACGGACCGCGGTCGAGGCGCTCTCGGCGGTCCTCGGCGGCACCCAGTCCCTGCACACCAACGCCCTCGACGAGACCCTGGCCCTGCCCAGCGCGCAGGCCGCGGAGATCGCCCTGCGCACCCAGCAGGTGCTGATGGAGGAGACCGGGGTGGCGAACGTCGCCGACCCGCTCGGCGGCTCCTGGTACGTGGAGCAGCTCACCGACCGCATCGAGGCGGACGCCGAGAAGATCTTCGAGCGGATCAGGGAGCGGGGCCGCCGGGCCCACCCGGACGGACGGCATCCGATCGGCCCGATGACCTCCGGAATCCTCCGCGGTATCGAGGACGGCTGGTTCACCGGCGAGATCGCCGAGTCCGCCTTCCGCTACCAGCAGGCGCTGGAGAAGGGCGAGAAGCGGGTCGTCGGCGTCAATGTGCACCACGGCTCGGTCACCGGGGACCTGGAGATCCTGCGGGTCAGCCATGAGGTGGAGCGGGAGCAGGTACGGACCCTGGCCGACCGGCGGACCGGCCGGGACGACGCCCGGGTGCGGACGGCGCTCGCCGCGATGCTGGACGCGGCCCGCGACGGCTCCAACATGATCGCCCCGATGCTGGACGCGGTACGGGCGGAGGCGACCCTGGGCGAGATCTGCGGGACGCTGCGCGACGAGTGGGGCACCTACACGGAACCCCCGGGCTTCTGACGGGCGGCCTCCGGCCCGGAAGCGGATCAGCCCGGGCAGCTGCCCGCACCCCGGGTCGCGCGGGCCGCTCTCCGGCCCGGACTGCGGACCCTCCCGGGGGCCGCGCGGCACCGCCGGAGCGGGCGCGCCCGGGGGTGCCGCCTGCTGCGGGGCGCGGCCCCGGTCGCGCGCCGGTCGCGCCGGGGCCGGGCCCGCCACGGCGAAGAGCCCGCGCTGCCGGGGCCGTCCGGCCCCGCGGCCCGTGCCGGGGGTACACACGGGTTCCGGTCCGCCGCCTCCGGAGGAGGCCGGTGCGGGGTTGCCGCCGGGTGAACCCGGGGTGCCCGGGCCATGGTCCGCCCGGGTGGACCCTCCGGAGCCCGCCCGTGCCGGAGGTACGAAGGAACCCCCGCCGCCTCGGGAAGGTGCCGGTGCGGAGCCGCCGCCCCTGAACCCCGGGCACCGGGGCGTGCCCGGTCGGCCGACCCTCAGGGGCCCGCCCGGCCGGGGGTGCCGCCTGCTGCGGGGAGCGGGACCCCGGGGCCGTACCCCGTGCCACCCTCCGCCGGAGGCGGTCAGCGGCGCGGGGACGTCAGGCCGCGCAGCAGCAGGGTGGTGAAGGCGCGGGCCCAGGCGACGTCGACCGGGGCGGCGCTGACCAGGGTGCGGTGGACCACCGCGCCCGCGACCACGTCGAAGATCAGATCGGCCTCGGCCGAGGCCGCCGCGCCGTCCCGCGGTACGGCGGCCCCCGCCCCCGGCGCCGGTGTCTCGTGCGGCAGCTCCCCGCGGGCCTGCGCCCGGGCCCGGCCCAGGACGACCAGCCGCTTCTGCCGGTCGACGATCGCCGAGCGGATCCGGCGGCGCAGCGCCTCGTCACGGGTGCCCTCCGCGACCACCGCCATCAGGGCGGTACGGGCCTCCGGCCGGTCCAGCAGGGTCGCGAACTGGAGCACCACGTCCTCGATGTCGGCCGCCAGACTGCCGCGGTCCGGCAGCCGCAGTTCGTCGAAGAGGACGGCGACCGCGTCGACGACGAGGTCGTTCTTGTTCGCCCAGCGGCGGTAGAGCGTGGTCTTGGCGATCCCCGCCCGGGCGGCCACCTCGCCCATCGTGAGCTTGGACCAGCCCAGGTCCACCAAGGCGGCCCGGGTCGCGTCGAGGATCGCGGTATCGGTCCCCGCGGTCCGGGGACGTCCCGTACGGCTCTGCATGACGGTTGACCATACCCGCGGGTAGAGGGTTCGGTGTGAGCCAGTTCACGGGAGGAATCTCACAGCGGTCCGCGGGCCCGCAGTTACGCTACGACCCGTAGCGAAAGCGGTGATCACCGGTCCGGCCGGTCCTCCGCCGCCTCCCGCGCGACAGCCACCGGCGCCTGGTGGGGACCCGGCGCCAGCAGTTCCGACCGTACGACCGCGGACCCGCCCGTGCACAGAGGGCGCCGGGGGTTCCTTCCCGGCGGGCCGCGGCCGCTTTTCACACCGTGCTTTTCACTTGCGCGCGCGGAAGGGGGAGGATGTACCCATGCAGCCCAGGAACATGTCCATGAGCGGTGTCGTCGACCTCGCCGCGGTAAAGGCGGCCGGTGAGGCCAAGGCCAAGGCGGAGCAGGCCCGTGCCGAGGCCGCACGCCAGGGCGGCGGCGCGGCCGTCGCCCCCTCCCGTCTGGTGATCGACGTCAACGAGGCGGACTTCGAGAGCGAAGTACTCCAGCGGTCCGCCGAGGTCCCGGTCGTCCTCGACTTCTGGGCCGAGTGGTGCCAGCCCTGCAAGCAGCTCGGTCCGCTGCTGGAGCGGCTGGCCCAGGAGTACAACGGCCGTTTCGTTCTCGCCAAGATCGATGTCGACGCCAACCAGCTGCTGATGCAGCAGTTCGGCATCCAGGGCATTCCGGCGGTCTTCGCCGTCGTCGCGGGCCAGGCCCTGCCGCTCTTCCAGGGCGCCGCCCCGGAGCAGCAGATCCGGGCCACACTGGACCAGCTGATCGAGGTCGCCGAGCAGCGCTTCGGGCTGACCGGGATCGCCGTGGACCAGGAGGCGCAGGACGCCCCCGAGGAGCCGCAGGAGGCGCCCCCCGGCCCGTACGACGCCCTGCTGTCGGCCGCGGTCGACGCGCTGGACGCGGGTGACTTCGGGGGTGCGGTCCAGGCGTACCGCAATGTGCTCTCGGAGGACCCCGGCAATACGGAGGCCCAGCTCGGCCTGGCCCAGGCGGAGCTGCTGGACCGGGTCAAGGGGCTGAACCCGCAGCAGGTGCGCGAGGATGCCGCGGCCCGGCCCGAGGATGTCGAGGCCCAGATCACGGCGGCCGATCTGGATCTGGTCGGCGGCCATGTCGAGGACGCCTTCGGCCGGCTGGTCGAGACCGTCCGGCGGACCCGCGGCGACGACCGGGACACGGTCCGGCTCCGGCTGCTGAAGCTGTTCGAGGTCGTCGGCGCGGACGACCCCCGGGTCGTGGCGGCCCGTTCGGCGCTGGCGCGGGCGCTCTACTGACGGATCGTCATAGTCCTTGGGGGATAGTGCCGGAGGCGGTGGTGCGGGGATCCGCACCATCGCCGTTTTGGCAGCAAGGTGACAAATGACCGGGGTGTCTTTACTAAATCTTGGTAAAGATAAGCCTGTTACTCGCGGTAAGTCGACCATGGTGCCTCGCCCCCTTTTCTCCGGCTTTCGCCCTTTCTGGTGGAGTCGGCCGCCGCACCCTGTGTGGCCGTGTCGCACACCCGTGCGACGAAGCTGCCATCAGGTCATTACTGGCTGGTAATGACCCCCCTTGTGCCGGGGCGTGGAATGCACCACGATCGGCCACGCTCGGTCCACTACCGCACCGGCCCGGTTGGCTCCGTGTCCGCGGTCCCTGGGTCCCCACCGGGCCGGCCGGCGACACGCCGGACGCGGACAGGGGGGTTCCCGCCCTGCGGCGGGGCCTGTCCGACCCGAGGCCGTGCCCGATCCGTCGGGTGCGGCCGTGGTTGTCGCTCGGGGGTGATCGCCGGTGGCTCGGACGCGTTGTGCGTACGGCGGCGCGGGCGCTCTCTTTTCCGAGGACGTAGCACTTCTCCCATCTCCGGACAGGCGTTCGGCGTCCGAGCCGGGGGTGGTACGTCCGAGAAGGAGGAACAGTCATGGAGTCTGTGGCTCGTGGCGGAACCAGATGGAAGCGGTTCGCCATAGTCATGGTGCCGAGTGTGGCCGCGACGGCCGCGATCGGTGTCGGCCTGGCCCAGGGGGCGCTCGCGGCGTCCTTCGCCGTGTCCGGCCAGGAGTTCAAGGTCAGCGCCGGTTCTCTCGACGGCAAGGGGTTCTCGCAGTACGGCGGCGTGGTCGAGGGCTATGTGGAGCTGGAGGGGGACAGAAAGGTCAAGCGCCCCGTCGCGATCTCCACCTTCAAGTCCGCGCGCATCGAGGACATGTGTCAGTCGGTGGTGACGGATATTCCGCTGCTGGGGAAGTTCACCTTCCGGCTGGAGGCGGGCTTCGGGGACTCCGAGGTCCTGGCCGACAACCTCTACCTCGACATCACCGAGCTGAAGGCGGACGCCACGTTCGGCAATATCGACATCGGTATCGCCGCCCGGCACACCGATGACCCGGGCGTGGGCAAGGGACCGGCCGTCCGGCAGACGGACACGCCCAACGGCTTCGCCCAGCAGGCCGATACGGCGTATCTGTCCGAGGTGCGCCAGAAGGCGCTCTCCACCACGGCCGGCACCTTCCGGCTCGGCGGTCTGGACATGAGGCTGAAGAGGGGGAGCGGCCAGGACATCGAGTGCTTCACGGACTAGGGAGTCTCTTTCGGATCAGGCCGGATCGGTGAGCCCGGCAGGATCCGGAAGAGACGGCCCGGCGTCCGGGCGGGCGGTGGCGCCGGCGCGGCCGCGGCCGCCCGCCGAATTCTCCACTCAGCAACACCAGTTCCAGGGAGCTGTTTTCCATGAGCGCCGACTCCATGGCCACCGGGCAGAACGAGCACGTCCTCCGTACCGTCCGGCGGCGGTTCCGTGACTGGCGGGGACAACGGCCTTTCTGGGCCGGGCTGTTCACCATGTCCGGCGGTGTTCCCATCGCCTACTTCCCCTACGCGACGCTGAGCCTGGGGAACGTGACCCTGTCCATGTCGACGACGGCGGGCGCCGGTGCGCTGATCATCGGCGTACTGCTGGTCACCCTGGGTTTCACGATGTGGTTCCACCACATCGTGCGGGTGTTCGCCGGAATCGCCGCGATCCTGCTGGCCCTGATCTCCATCCCGGTCGCCAATCTCGGCGGCTTCGGGATGGGCTTCCTCCTGGCGCTGATGGGCGGCGCGCTCTCCGTCGCCTGGGCGCCGGGCAGACCGGTCCCGGCGGAGGCCGTCCCCGGGGGTCCCGTCGAGGAGATCGTCCCGCCCGTCGCCACGGTGCCCGCTCCGGCACCGGAAGGCCCGCCGGTGCCACCCGAGGTGCCGTCCGTCTCCCTGGAGAAAGCCGAGGTGTTCCAGCGGTCCGTCTCCACCGAACCCGACGGCGGGAGGAACAGTGCAGGGTGATGTCATTCCGCCGGACCCGGTACGCGGGGCCCGCCGCGGAAGGGGCCCGCGGCACGCGGCCCCCCGCGAATCACTCCTGAGCAAGCTCCAGAAGCCCGCCGGAAAGGCGATAGCCCTGGCGGCCATGCCGACCGCGGTCCTGGTGGGCATGGGACTCACCCCCCGGCTGGCCCTCGCCGACGAGAAGGACATCCCGTTCGCGCCGGGACCGTGCGTCACCCGCTCCGACGCGGCGGCCGAGGAGGAGCAGCGGCCGCCGCGGCCGTCGGAGTCCGGGAGCGGGGCGCAGTCGTCGGAGCCCTCGGACGGGCCTTCCTCGCCGCAGACCCCGGACCCTGGGCCCGGCGGGTCCGACAGCCCCGGCGACGGCGAGAGCGACGGCGACGGCGACCGGGAGGGCGCGGAGGGTTCCGGGCGGCCGGGCGAGCTGCCGTCCGCGCGGGAGGCGGCCGACGCGGCGCGGGCCGCGCGGGAGGAAGCCGCGGAGGCCCGGCGGCCCGTGGACCGGAAGCCCACCGCGACCCCCACCCCGACCCCGACCCCGACCCCGACCGCGGCCGTCGGCGCGACCGGCCCCGGCCGGAGCCGCGATCCCTGGGACCCGCTGGGCCTCGGGGACGCCCTCAAGGATCTGTTCGGGGTGCCCGACGGGAAGAAGCCCCCGGCCGCGACCCCGCCCGCGAAGCCCCCCGCCACGACTTCGCCCGCGACGTCCCGGCCGGGCAAACCACCGGAGAAGCCGGCGGACCGGCCGGGGCGGCCGGCCGGTCCGCCGGCGGGGGACCGGGAGACCCGCCCGCCGTCCGGCGGGCCGGCGAAGCGGCCGGCGGCGACACCGGGCGGTACCGCGGCGGACCGCGCCAGAAAGGGCGTCGAGGACGCCGCCGCCCGCGCCGGGGCCGAGGTGCGGGAGCTGGACGAGGGCGCCGGGGGACTCGTACCGCGGAAGGACCAGGACATCCCCGAGGGTGCCAAGCCGCGTCTGCCGTGTGCCACCCCCGATCCGGAGGCGCTTGCGGCCGCGGAGGAGGAGCCGGGCATTCCGGCGGTTCCCGACGACCCGTGGATCCTGAAGAGTTCGCTGCTCACCCTGAAGGGGCTCAAGTACCACGGCATCGTGGAGGTCCGCACCGGCGGCGGCGAGCTGAAGCCCGCCCTGAAGTTCACGGCGACGGGTGTGGACATCCGGGACCTGCACCAGCTCGCGGTCGGCCCGCTGGGGCGGACCATGCACGCCGAGGCGCGCAAGGGGTCCACTTCGACGATCACCGACGGCACGGTGACCATGTACACGGAGGAGCTGACGGGGAATCTCTTCGGTATCTTCCCGGTGACGTTCAGCCCGCGGACGCCGCCGCCGCTCGACATCCCGTACGCGTACTTCACCCGGGTGACGGTGGTCCAGGCCGGCCAGTTCGGCGGCCGGCTGACCGTGCCCGGACTGCGCAACTACCTCACGGACGGTCAGGCGTCCGGATAGCGCGCCCCCGCACTTCCCGGATCCGGGGCGACGGGCCCGGAGCGGGACGCACGACGGGCAGGCCGTGGGCCATTTCAGGTGTGGTCCACGGTCTGCCCGTTACGGTGTGCGCTCTACGGCTACGGCTACGGCTACGGCTACGGCTGCGGCCCGGGCGCGGCTACGGCTCGCGCCGTGCTCCGGGGGCCGGTGCCGGCCGGTTACGCCTTCGAGCCCAGGTGGTGCACCCGCACCATGTTGGTGGTGCCGGGGACACCGGGCGGGGAGCCCGCCGTGATGATCATGGTGTCGCCGGCGTTGTGGCGCTGGAGCTTCAGCAGTTCGGCGTCGACCAGGTCGACCATCGCGTCGGTGTTGTCGACGTGGGGGACCACGAAGGACTCGACGCCCCAGCTCAGGGTGAGCTGGTTGCGGGTGGACTCCTGGGTGGTGAAGGCCAGGATCGGCTGGCAGACCCGGTAGCGGGAGAGCCGGCGGGCGGTGTCGCCGGACTGGGTGAAGGCCACCAGCGCCTTGCCGTCCAGGAAGTCCGCGATCTCGCAGGCCGCGCGGGCCACGGAACCGCCCTGGGTACGCGGCTTCTTGCCGGGGACCAGCGGCTGGAGGCCCTTGGAGAGCAGCTCCTCCTCGGCCGCGACGACGATCCGGGACATCGTCTTCACGGTCTCCAGCGGATAGGCGCCCACCGAGGACTCGGCGGAGAGCATGACCGCGTCCGCGCCGTCCAGGATGGCGTTGGCGACATCGGACGCCTCGGCGCGGGTCGGCCGGGAGTTGGTGATCATCGACTCCATCATCTGGGTGGCGACGATCACCGGCTTGGCGTTGCGGCGGCAGAGTTCGATCAGCCGCTTCTGGACCATCGGGACCTTTTCGAGGGGGTACTCGACGGCCAGGTCGCCGCGGGCCACCATCACACCGTCGAACGCCATCACGACGTCCTGCATGTTCTCGACGGCCTGCGGCTTCTCCACCTTGGCGATGACGGGGACCCGGCGGCCCACCTCGTCCATCACCTTGTGGACGTCCTTGACGTCGTCGGCGTTCCGCACGAAGGAGAGCGCGACCAGGTCGCAGCCCATCCGCAGGGCGAACCGCAGGTCCTCGACGTCCTTCTCGGAGAGCGCGGGGACGTTCACCGCGGCGCCGGGCAGGTTGATGCCCTTGTGGTCGGAGATGACACCGCCCTCGACGACGATCGTCTTCACCCGCTGGCCGTCGACCTCGACGACCCGCAGTTCGACGTTGCCGTCGTTGATCAGGACCTGGTCGCCCTTGGAGACGTCCCCGGGCAGGCCCTTGTAGGTGGTGCCGCAGATGGTCTTGTCACCCGGCACGTCCTCGGTGGTGATGGTGAACTCGTCACCGCGCACCAGCTCGACGGGGCCGTCGGCGAAGGTCTCCAGCCGGATCTTGGGGCCCTGGAGGTCGGCCAGTACGCCGATCGCCCGGCCCGTGTCCTCCTGCGCCTTGCGCAGCCGGTGGTACCGGCCCTCGTGATCGGCGTGGGACCCGTGGCTCATGTTGAAGCGGGCCACGTTCATACCGGCCTCGATGAGCGCTTTCAACTGCTCGTACGAGTCGACGGCGGGGCCCAGTGTGCAGACGATTTTGGAACGGCGCATAAGGCGGATCCTATCGGTTTGTTTCGACTCGGAATATTCCGTCTGGTGGAAGATACAAATGGGCGGGTATTCGCTCAGTCGAGTGAATCTTCGGATACCAGCGCGAAGGTCTGCCGGGCGATCTCCAGCTCCTCGTCGGTCGGTACGACCGCCACCGCGACCCGGGCGTACGGCGGCGAGACGATCCGGGCGTGCGGCGAGCGCTCGGCGTTCAGCCCCGCGTCCAGGGCCAGTCCCAGCTCCTCCAGACCGGCGACCGCGGCGGCCCGGACGGGTGCCGCGTTCTCGCCGACGCCCGCGGTGAACACCACGGCGTCCACCCGGCCGAGGACCGCGTAGTACGCCCCGATGTACTTCTTCAGACGGTGGATGTAGATGTCGAAGGCGAGCTGTGCCCGCTCGTCGCCCTCGTCGATCCGGCGGCGGATCTCCCGCATGTCGTTGTCGCCGCAGAGCCCCACCAGGCCGCTCTTCTTGTTCAGCAGGGTGTCGATCTCGTCGGTGGACATCCCGGCCACCCGCCGCAGATGGAAGGTGACCGCCGGGTCGACGTCGCCGGAGCGGGTGCCCATCACCAGGCCCTCCAGCGGCGTCAGGCCCATGGAGGTGTCCACGCAGCGGCCGCCCGCCACCGCCGACGCGGAGGCGCCGTTGCCCAGGTGCAGCACGATCACATTGACGTCCTCGGGCGCCTTGCCCAGCAGCCTCGCCGTCTCGCGCGAGACATAGGCGTGGGAGGTGCCGTGGAAGCCGTAGCGGCGGATCCGGTGGGCGTCCGCCGTCTCGACGTCGATCGCGTACCGCGCGGCCGACTCCGGCATCGTGGTGTGGAAGGCGGTGTCGAAGACCGCGACCTGCGGCAGATCGGGGCGGAGCGCCTGCGCGGTCCGGATCCCGGTGATGTTCGCCGGGTTGTGCAGCGGGGCCACCGGCACCAGCCGTTCGATCTCCGCCAGCACCTCGTCGTCGACCACGGTCGGCTCGGAGAACCGCAGTCCGCCGTGGACGACGCGGTGTCCGATCGCGGCCAGCTCCGGGGAGTCCAGGCCGAGCCCGTCGGCGGCCAGCTCCTCCGCGACCGCCTTCAGCGCCGCGCCGTGGTCCGCGATCGGCCCGGTCCGCTCCCGCAGCCCGGCCCCGCCGTCCACCAGCGGGGTGTGCACCAGCCGGGAGGTGGACTCGCCGATCCGCTCCACCAGGCCGACCGCGAGCCGGGCGGCGTTCCGCATGTCGAGCAGCTGGTACTTCACCGACGACGAGCCGGAGTTGAGGACGAGGATCCGGGTGGGGGCCGGTCGGGGGGACGTGGTCACGGTCGGTGCCTTCTGGTCGGTGGCGGGGGGTGGGGACGGCGTTGCGGTGTTACGCGCCGGCGGTGGCGGCCGCCGTACGGGCGGGACGGTCCGGCGCGGGCGCCGGCTGGGCCTGGATCGCGGTGATGGCCACGGTGTTCACGATGTCGCCGACCAGCGCGCCGCGCGACAGGTCGTTCACGGGCTTCCGCAGCCCCTGGAGCACCGGGCCCACCGCGACCGCGCCCGCCGAGCGCTGGACGGCCTTGTAGGTGTTGTTGCCGGTGTTCAGGTCCGGGAAGATCAGGACGGTCGCCCGGCCCGCGACCTCGGAGTCCGGCAGCTTGGTCGCGGCCACGGACGGCTCCACCGCCGCGTCGTACTGGATCGGGCCCTCGATCCGCAGGTCCGGCCGGGACCGGCGGACCAGCTCGGTCGCCTCCCGCACCTTGTCCACATCGGCGCCCGAACCCGAGGTGCCGGTGGAGTACGAGAGCATCGCGATCCGCGGCTCCACGCCGAACCGGGCGGCCGTCGCGGCCGACTGGACGGCGATGTCCGCGAGCTGCTCGGCGTTCGGGTCCGGGTTGACCGCGCAGTCGCCGTACACCAGCACCTTGTCGGCCAGGCACATGAAGAAGACCGAGGAGACGATCGCGGCGCCGCCCCCGGCGTCGGTGGCCCGGCGGGTCTTGATGATCTCGAAGGCGGGCCGGATGGTGGCGGCCGTGGAGTGCACCGAACCCGACACCATGCCGTCGGCCAGGCCCTCCTCGACCATCAGGGTGCCGAAGTAGTTGACGTCCGCGACGACGTCGTACGCCAGCTCCACCGACACGCCCTTGTGGGCGCGCAGCTCCGCGTACCGCTCGGCGAAGGGCTGCCGCAGCTCCGAGGTGTGCGGGTCGATCAGCTGGACGGAGGAGAGGTCGATGCCCAGGTCCGCGGCCTTCTTGCGGATGACGTCCGGATCGCCGAGGAGGGTCAGATCGCAGACGTCGCGGCGGACCAGGACGTCCGCGGCGCGCAGCACCCGCTCCTCGGTGCCCTCGGGGAGGACCACCCGGCGGCGGTCGGCCCGCGCCTGCTCCAGCAGCTCGTGCTCGAACATCATCGGGGTCACCCGGCCGCTGCGGGCCACCGCCAGCCGGTCCAGCAGCCCGGCACTGTCGACATGGCGCTCGAAGAGGCCCAGTGCGGTCTCCGCCTTGCGCGGGGTGGCGCCGCTGAGCTTGCCCTCCAGCTTGAACAGCTCCGCCGCGGTGGGGAAGCTGGTGGCGGCGACGGAGACCACCGGGGTGCCGGGGGCCAGCCGGGCCGCCAGGGTGAGCACCTCGTCGGTGGGCCGCTCGTCGAGGGTGAGCAGGACGCCCGCGATGGGCGGGGTGCCCGCGGAGTGCGCGGCCAGCGCGCCGACCACCAGATCGGCCCGGTCGCCGGGGGTGACGACCATGCAGCCGGGGGTCAGGGCGGTGAGGAAGTTCGGCAGGGTGGCGCCGCCGAAGACGAAGTCGAGGGCGTCGCGCGCGAGCCCGGAGTCGTCGCCCAGCAGGACCGTGCCCTTCAGGGCGTGGGTGATCTGGGCGACCGTGGGCGCGGCGAGCGCGGGCTCGTCCGGGAGGACGTAGCAGGGGACGGGGAGGCGGGCCGCGAGCCGCTCGGCTATGGACTCCCGGTCGGCGGGCGCCACCCGGTTGACCGTGAGGGCGAGGATGTCGCAGCCCAGGGCCTCGTAGGCGCGGAAGGCGTTGCGGGCCTCGGCCCGTACGGACTCCGCGGTCTGGCCGCGGCCGCCGACCACCGGGATCACGGAGGCGCCGAATTCGTTGGCCAGCCGGGCGTTGAGGGCCAGCTCGTCGGGGAGCTGGGTGGCGGCGAAGTCGGTGCCGAGCACCAGGACGACCTCGTACTCCCTGGCCACCCGGTGGAAGCGGTCCACGAGCTGCGAGACCAGCTCGTCGGTGCCCTGCTCGGCCTGGAGCGCGGACGCCTCGTGGTAGTCGAGGCCGTAGACGGTCGCCGGGTCCTGGGTCAGCCGGTAGCGGGCCCGGAGCAGCTCGAACAGCCGGTCGGGCCCGTCGTGGACGAGGGGCCGGAAGACCCCCACCCGGTCCACCTGGCGGGTGAGGAGCTCCATGACTCCCAGTTCGACGACCTGACGGCCGTCCCCGCGGTCGATTCCGGTCACGTACACGCTGCGCGTCACGTGTGTTCTCCTGTCCGCCCGTCCGCCCGGCCACGCCACCGTGATGCTCGTGCGACACGTCTCGTCTGATGCGACTCGTCTGATGTGCTGCTGTGCTGCTCAGTATCGGACGTATCGGCGATTTGACCGATACGTCCGTTGATGGCCCTGGGGTGGCCGTAAGAAAAACCGCCGGAGAGCGGCCTTTCCCCCTTGACGATACCTCTGTCGGTGCGCTAAGCGCTTGGCGGGTTGCCGGGGAGGGGCGCCGGGGCGTCCCGGGCCCGCCCGGCCCGCGTTCCCGGCCCGTTTTCCCGTGCCGGGAGGGGGTACCCGACCCCGGACCGGGGAAGCGGCAGCGGCGGTCCCCGCCGCGTGGAACAATTGATTTCCGGCTCAAACGTCCCATTGACGAGCAGGAGACACAGCGCGATGCGTATCGGAGTGCTCACCGCCGGAGGCGACTGTCCCGGACTGAACGCGGTCATCCGGTCGGTCGTGCACCGGGCCATCACCGGGCACGGCGACGAGGTCATCGGATTCGAGGACGGCTTCAAGGGCCTTCTCGACGGGCACTACCGCCCCCTCGACCTCAATGCCGTCAGCGGCATCCTGGCCCGCGGCGGCACCATCCTGGGCTCGGCCCGGCTGGAGCGGGCCCGGCTGCGGGAGGCCGCGGAGAACTGCGGCGAACTCCAGCGGCGGTACGGCATCGACGTCCTCATCCCGATCGGCGGCGAGGGCACCCTGACCGCGTCCCGGATGCTCTCCGACGCGGGCATGCCGGTCGTCGGCGTCCCGAAGACCATCGACAACGACATCTCCGCCACCGACCGGACCTTCGGCTTCGACACCGCCGTCACCGTCGCCACCGAGGCCATCGACCGCCTCAAGACCACCGCCGAATCGCATCAGCGGGTGATGGTCGTCGAGGTCATGGGTCGGCACGCGGGGTGGATCGCCCTGGAGTCCGGGATGGCGGGCGGCGCCCACGGCATCTGTCTGCCGGAGCGGCCCTTCCAGGTCGAGGACCTGGTCAAGATGGTCGAGGAGCGGTTCGCCCGGGGCAAGAAGTTCGCCGTCATCTGCGTCGCCGAGGGCGCGCACCCCGCCGAGGGCTCCATGGAGTACCGCAAGGGCGAGATCGACCAGTTCGGCCACGAGCGCTTCCAGGGCATCGGCAACCGCCTCGCGGCCGAGCTGGAGCACCGGCTCGGCAAGGAGGCCAAGCCGGTCATCCTCGGCCATGTCCAGCGCGGCGGTGTCCCCACGGCGTACGACAGGGTGCTCGCCACCCGCTTCGGCTGGCACGCCGTCGAGGCCGCGCACCGGGGCGACTTCGGCCGGATGACGTCGCTGCGAGGCACGGAGGTCGTCATGGCCCCGCTGGCGGACGCGGTGACGCAGCTCAAGATGGTTCCGACGAACCGGATGAACGAGGCGGAGTCCGTCTTCTGACGGGGCGCCTCCGGCGGGGGTGCGGAGTTTCGGGGGTACGCCTCCGGCCGGGCGCGCCGGTTCCGGCGTACCGCCCCCGGCGGGGCCGCGGAGTCCTCGCCGGTGCGCCCCCCGGGGGTGGCTTCGGCGCTGCCGCGGGGCCTTGGACCGCGGGCGTCGGTACGCCTCGGGAGACGCGGGTCCCTGACCTCGGGCGCGGTACGCCTCCGGTGGTGGCGCGGGCCTCTGGGCACAGGCGGCCCCTTCGGTGGTTCCGAGGGGCCTTTCGGCGCGCGTGCGGCGGTACGGCCGCGGTGGTTTGCGCGGTCTCCGGAGCGGGTGACGGCCTTCCGCGCGGCGGCTGTCCGGCCCGGCCCGGTGCCGGGTGCCGCTCGCGGGCGGAGCCGTCCGGCGCGCACGAGCGGGCCCGCACGAGCGGTGCGCCGTGCCCGTTCCTCCGAGGCGGAACGCCGGCCGCCGCGACCGCCGCCACCTGCAACGGCGCGACCGGTGCCGGGCGGTCCGCGAACGGGACACCCGAGGGCCCCGGCGGAGACGAGTGGCCTTGGCCGGTCCCCGTACGCCGGCCAAGGCCACTCGTGTGTTCCCCCGTGACCCCGTGATCCCCCGATGTTCCCCCGAACCGTCCGCTCCCCGGGGCAGTGCCCCTGCCCCCGCGGGGCGTCCGGCGCTTCTCACTCTCCGTGGCCCCCGTTCCGCAGGCAAGGGAGTTCCCCGTCCGGGACATGTCCCGGGCTGTCCCGCCGTTGTCCCGGCAGGTCGGCGGGGTACTGCCCGGATATGGCGGTACGGCGCCCGGCGTGCGCCCGGCTTTGGTACCGTCCCGCCCCGGCGGGGCGTGCGGGGTGCGGGCGACCGGCCACGGGCCCGCGGGCGGGCGGACCGACGACGCGGGGGGCGTGACGAAGAGTGCAGGGGCCCGGTGACGGCAGCGGTGACGGCGGTACGGGCCCGGACGGCCGGGGCGGCCCGGCCCCCGGCGCCGGTCCGGAAGCGTGGTGGCGCCGCGCGTACGAACAGGGGCGGCGGTGGCGCCGGTGGCGGCCCCGGAGCTGGGGCGCGCTCGCCCTCGTGCTGCTCGTCGTGGCCGTCACGGGCACCGCGGCCGCGGGCGAGCTGATCCGGCGCGCCCGGCTCGCGGACAACCGCGCACAGTTGCAGCAGGCGTGCCGGGGTCTGCTGCCGCAGGACGTCCTCCGCCCGTATCTGCCCGACGGCTCCCGCGGCCGCCTCGTCGAGTACGGCACCACCCTCGGCACCGATCCGGCGCACGGGACCCGGGCCCTGTTCGACTGCCGGCTGTCCTGGGAGGGCGGCGGGCCGCGCGGCGAGCACGGGGCCGCCGCCGAGATCCGGGCGGTGGCGCTCACCCGCCCGGACGGCAGCACCCCGGACCTGCCGCAGACGCCCGACACGGCGTTCCCCCTGGTACTGCCGCCGTCGGCGCTGGGCGCCACCACGGCGCGCGAACGGATGGTCTTCGCCACGATCGTCGTGACCTGCCCCGACGGGCGGCGGGGCCCCGGCGGCAGCGGCCGGGACCTCCAGGTGCGCGCCGGGCTGCCCCGCGCGCCCGCCGAGGGGCCCGGCGGCGCCGCCCGGCGGACGGAGCTGCTGGCCGTGTCCCGTACCGCCGTCGCCGTCGCCGACTGGGTCACCGCCCGGCTGGGCTGCGGCGGCGCCCCGCTCGGCGGTCTCCCGGAGGCCCGGTCCGGTCCCGAGGGCGGCGCGGCCTCCGGGGCCCGTGCCTGGTGCGACTCCGTGGCGCCGGGCGCCCACGGGCTCGGCGACGACTGGATCGCCCTGCCGCCCACCTCGTACACGACCCGTCTCGGCTTCTGCGGATTCCGGCGGGACGGCGCCCGCGACTCCGGGGACGCCGAGAGCCTGACGGTGACCAGCGCGGTCGGCGGCTGGGGGCTGGAACTGCACGCCCTCCGGGAGTCCGCGCCGGCCCTCCGCGAGGACCGCGCATGGCAGTGGAACGGCGGCGACCAGCCCTCCGCGGACGCCTGGGCGTCGTCCGTGTGCGGCGGGGTCCGGGCCTACCACCGGGTCGCGCTGACCCCCCTGGTCCGGCCGGGTCCCGACGGGGTCCACCGGCTCCCGCGCGAGACCGTGCGCACGCTCCACGCCACCGCCCACCGGGTCCTGGCCGCCTATCTGGCGGCCGAGGGAGCCTGGCCCCGGCGGACCGAGTGCCGGGACACCACCGTGCTGCGGGGCCGGTCATGACCGGGCGGAACGGGGCCCGGGGGAACGGGCCGGACCGCCCGGGGCGGGGCACGCCCGGCGGGGATCCGGCGGAGGGCTTCGCGGGGGAGATCGTCTTCGACTTCCACGACGGATACGCGGAGGACCGGCGGGACGGTACGGAGGACGGCGGTCCTCCGCGGCGCGGACGGCTCGCCCCGCTCCGCCGCGTCCCGGCGGCGCTGCTCGCCCTGCTGCTCGCGGGGACGGGCTGGTTCGTCGCGGACGGCGGCCTGGAGCGGTGGACCAGGGACCGGGCGCTGGAGTCCGCGTGCGACGGACTGCTGCCGGTGGCACGGGCCCGGGCGGCCCTCGGCCCCGGCTCGGTGGCCGAGGCCCGCGACGAACGCGTCGTCCGGGGCACGGACGGGCGGCCGGACGGCGGACCGCCGCTCCAGGTGCGGTGCGTGATCACCCGCAGCGGTGGCGGGGGCGGCGAGTTCCCCGGGGGGAAGGGGCGGCTCGACATCGCGGTGCGCTCCGTACCGGCGGCCGGGGAACCGGACACCGGGGCCGTGTACTACGAGGGGACCGCGGCCCGGCGGCCGGTGCCCCTCGGCCACGGCTGGAACGGCTTCTACGACGACCGCGGCGGTACGGACGGGGCACGTACGGCAGCCGGACTGGCCGCCGTGCTCCTCGACTGCCCGGCGGGGGCGGACGGCGCCGCCGGTACGGGGGACCTGCTGGTCACCGCCGCGAGCGAGATCGAGGGCGGCGGCGTGGACGACCCCGCCGACCGGGTCCGGCTGGCCGCGCTCGCCACGGCGGTCGCGACGGCGGCCGCGGACCGCTACGACTGCGCGGCGCGGCGGGGCTCCACCCCCCGTACGGTCCCGCAGGCACCCGTGCGCGACGAGGCCGTGGCCCCGGGGGCCGCCCGCGGCTCCTGCGCCGGGGTACGGCCCGGATTCCGGGGCGCCCGGCTGCTGGAGAGCCCGGGCGGCCCGGCGCCGCGCGGATACTGCGAGGTCGTGGGGGCCGGCGGGGCCGAGGAGTTCGGCGGGGCGGCCCGGGGCGCGGCCGCCGGATACGTACTGGCCGCGTACTACGGGCCGTACGCCCGGGAGCTGCGGCAGAAGCTGCGCGACGACCCCGTCCTCGACCGGGTGTGGACGGCGAGCGCCGGGTGCGGTCCGGGGGAGGAGCCCGCGCTGTACACGGCGCACACCGAGAGCGGCGCCCCGGTGGGCCCGGACGGCCGCTCCTCGCTGGCGGCCTTCGCCGCCCGGTCGGCCCGGGACCAGGGCTGCGCGGCCCCGTCGGCACCGCGCGAACACCGGACCCCGGACGATACGGCGGCCCCGTCGGGAGACTGACCGGGCGCCGGGCGCGCGGGCTCAGGGGTACGGAAGCCCGCCGGCGGACGCGCCGGGCGGGCCGCGCCTTGTGCCGGTGGTGCCGACCCCAAGGCCCGGGCGGGCTACCGTTCCGGAGCCCCCGGAGCCCCCGGAGCCCCCGGAGCCCCCGGAGCCCCCGGAGCCCCCGGAGCTTCCGGTGCGGTCTGCGGGGTCCCGGCGACGGCGGGACCCGCCGGGGTGCCCGCGCCGCCGGTGCCGCCCATGCCGCCCGCGCCCGGCCGTGCCGTGCACTCCGCGATGCGGTGGCGCATCGGGCGCCGCCGCAGGGCCTCGGCCGCCTCGTCGATCAACTTGCTCAGCGGATACGGCAGTTCGGCCTCGAAACGGGCCGCGGCCTCCGTGGTCGCCGCCGCCTCCGCGTCCAGTACGGGCAGCAGGGACACGGCCCGCCCGGTGAGGCCGACGATCCGCTGCCGGGCGTCCGCGCCCGGCGCGAGGCGCACCAGATCCTCCCCGGCCATCTGCGCCACGGTCTGGCTCGCCGCCGAGTGGGTCACGCCGATCGCTCCGGCCAGCTCGCGGATCGGCATCGGGCCCCGCGCGGCCAGGGTCCGGACGACCGGGGTCCAGCGGGGGCGGAAGCCCGGCAGGCCGAGGTCCTCGTAGACGGCCGCGACATCGCCGTCGAGCAGCTCCAGCAGATGGCGCAGCCGGGTGCCGAGGAGTCCGGGCCCGCCGGGGCGGGACGGCGGGGGCGGGGCAGGGGTTGACATACCGGATAATGTAACAGCGCTGTTGTATCTCCGGAGAGGGGAACCCCGCCGTGCCCGCACCCGCACCCGCCCCGGCCGACGGCGACGCGCCCCGCCCGCTGTATCCGCCGGTCACCCCGTACGACTCCGGCCTGCTCGACGCCGGCGACGGCCAGCGCGTCTACTGGGAGGTCTGCGGCAATCCGCGCGGGAAACCCGCCCTGGTGGTCCACGGCGGCCCCGGCAGCGGCTGCACCGAGAACATGCGCCGCTACTTCGACCCCGAGCGGTACCGCATCGTCCTGTTCGACCAGCGCAACTGCGGCCGCAGCACCCCGCACGCCGCCGACCCCGCGGCGGACCTGCGCCACAACACCACCGGCCGGCTCGTGTCCGACATGGAACGGATCCGCAGGCTGCTGGGCATCGAACGCTGGCTGCTGTTCGGCGGTTCCTGGGGGTCGACGCTGATCCTCGCCTATGCCCAGGAGCATCCCGGCCGGGTCTCGGAGATCGTCCTGTCGAGCGTGACCACCACCCGCCGCTCCGAGATCGACTGGCTGTACCGCGGCGTCGGCCGGTTCTTCCCCCGGGAGTGGGACCGCTTTCTCGCGGGTGCCCCCGGCACTCCCCGGGACGGCGATGTGGTGGGCGCCTACGCTGCCCTGACGGACCATCCGGACCCGGCCGTGCGCGAGAAGGCGACGCTGGACTGGTGCGACTGGGAGGACGCCGTACTCTCCGGCGAGCCCGCGGCCCGGGACCGCCCGCGCCCGTACGGCGACCGCCCGCCCGCCGCCCGGCTCGCCATGGTCCGTATCTGCTCGCGCTACTTCGCCCACGGCGCCTGGCTGCCGGAGGGCGTCCTGCTGCGCGAGGCATCCCGGCTGGCCGGTATCCCCGGGGTGCTGACCCACGGCCGGCTCGACCTGAGCAGCCCCCTCGACACCGCGTGGCAGCTCTCGCACGCCTGGCCGGGCGCCGAACTGACCGTCATCGAGAACGCGGGCCACCTCGGCGGCGCCACGACCCGCACCCATCTGCTCCACTCCCTCGCCCGCTTCACGGACACCGGCCCGGCAGAGCCCACCGCCCCCTGACCGCCAGCCCCGCCTGCGGCAGTGGCCCGGCCCCGGACGCGAGGCTGTGCCCGGCCCGGCACTCCGGGCCCACCGCCGCATGCGGACTACCGCCCGCTGACCCACCGGTACTGGAGCTCCGGGCGCCCGATCTGGCCGTACTGCGGGCTGCGGACCGCCCGGTCCTGGGTGACCAGGTGTTCCAGATAGCGGCGGGCGGTGATCCGGGAGATGCCGACCGCCGCGCCCGCCTCCGCCGCCGTCAGGCCGCCGGGGGTGGTGCGCAGGGTACGGGTCACTGCCTCCAGGGTCGGGCCGCTGAGACCCTTCGGCAGGGCGCCGCCCTCCGGGGCGCGCAGGGTTGCCAGGGCGCGGTCGACCTCCTCCTGGCCGCTGGCCTCGCCCGCCGCCGCGCGGAACTCCGCGTAACGGCCCAGCCGGTCCCGCAGGGTGGCGAAGGTGAACGGTTTCAGGACGTACTGCACCACGCCCAGCGAGACGCCCTCCCGGACGATCGCCAGATCCCGCGCCGACGTCACGGCGATCACATCCGCGCCGTGCCCGGCCGCCCGCAGCGACCGGACCAGGCCGAGGCCGTGCCCGTCGGGCAGATAGAGGTCCAGCAGCAGCAGATCGACCCGGGCCCGCTCCAGGATCCGTACCGCCTGCGACCGGGAGTGCGCCACACCCGCGACGGAGAAACCGGCGACCCGGTCCACGTACAGCGCGTGCGCGTCGGCGGCGACCGGATCGTCCTCGACGACCAGGACGCTGATGGTCCGAGCGGTTCCGTCCGCGCTCATGGCTGCTGCACCTCCCCGGTGCCGTAGGGCAGCGGCGATCGTACGCCACCGGTCCGGGCGGCCGGAGGGCGCGGCTTCCCGGGGGTGCCGCGGCGCGGTCTCACGCAGGCACCGGGGCGGTCAGCGGCAGCTTCACGGTGAACCGGGCCCCGCCGTCCGGGCCGGTGTCCAGTTCGATCGTGCCGTGGCCCCGGAGCACGGCCTGGCGGACCAGGGCCAGACCGAGGCCGCGGCCCGTGCCGCGGGTGGACCAGTCCCGTTCGAAGACGTCGCCCGCCCGGTCCGGGTCGACGCCCGTACCCGTGTCGTGCACCCGGATCAGCAGTTCGCCACCGCCGTCCGGCCGCCGCCCGGCGCGGGCGGTGACCGTCACCCGGGCGCGCCCCGGCCGGGCCCCGGAGACCGCGGCCTCCGATGCCGCGTCGACCGCGTTGTCGACCAGATTGCCGAGGACGGTGACCAGATCGCGGGCCGGGAGCGACGGCGGGATCACCCCGTCGTCGATCAGGCTGTCCTCGGTCAGCACCAGCTCCACCCCCCGCTCGTTCGCCTGGGACGCCTTGCCGAGCAGCAGCGCCGCCAGCACCGGCTCGCCGACCGCGCCGACCACCCGGTCGGTCAGCACCTGCGCCAGCTCCAGCTCCGCGGTGGCGAAGTCGACCGCCTCGTCCGCCCGGCCCAGTTCGATCAGCGAGACCACGGTGTGCAGCCGGTTGGCCGCCTCATGGGCCTGGGAGCGCAGGGCGTGGCTGAAGCCGCGCTCGGAGTCCAGTTCGCCGGAGAGCGCCTGGAGCTCGGTGTGGTCCCGCAGGGTCACCACCGTCCCGCGGTGCTCCCCGCCCACCACCGGCCGGGTGCTGACCACCACGACCCGGTCCGCGGTCAGATGCACCTCGTCGACCCGGGGCTCGGAGGCCAGCAGCGCGCCGGTCAGGGCGGGCGGCAGCCCCAGCTCCGCGACCGGCCGCCCGACCGCGTCCTCGCCGAGGCCCAGCAGCTCCCGGGCACCGTCGTTGACCAGGGCGATCCGGCGGCGGCCGTCGAGCATCAGCAGCCCTTCGCGGACCGCGTGCAGCGCCGCCTGGTGGTAGTCGTGCATCCGGCTCAGCTCGGCCGCGTTCATTCCGTGGGTGTGGCGGCGCAGCCGGGCGTTGATGACATACGTGCCCGCGCCGCCGAGCGCCAGGGCACCGCCGGCGGCCAGCAGCAGGCCCATCACCTGCTCCCGTACCTGCTCGCTGATCCGGTCGATGGTGATTCCCGCGCTGACCAGCGCGATCACCTCCCGCCCGGCGGCAGGTCCGGCGGGTCCGGCTGTTCCGGCCGGTTCACCGGGGGCCGCCGGGGCGAAGACCGGGACGACCGTACGGATGGACGAGCCGAGCACTCCCACGGTGGTCTCGCTGTGGACCTCGCCCCGCAGCGCCTGCTCGGTCTCGCCGAGATAGCGGCGGCCGATCTCCCCGGGCTGCGGATGGGTCCAGCGGATGCCGTCCGGGTTCATGATCGTGACAAAGGCGACACCCGCGTCACGGCGCACCCGTTCCGCGTACGGCTGGAGGACCGCGCTCGGATCGGCCGAGCGCGCCGCGGCCGCGACCGACGGGGAGTCGGCGACGGCCGCCGCGGTCGCGGTGGACTGGCGGCGGGCGGTCTCCTCGGCCTGGGTGTGGTCGACCGCGTACGCGAAGAGGGCACCGCTCGCGACGATCACCGCGACCAGGACGACCTGCATCGCGAAGAGCTGGCCCGCCAGGCTGCGGGGGCGGGGTATGCGCATGGCACCAGTGTGCCTTCCGTTTCACGGCGTTTAACGGCCGGTGAACGATTCGGTCGTGAACGAAATGCACGTAACGGTGACCCGGGTCACAGCGTGATGGATATTCGCCGAAATCCATACGGGACATGGACCTGGCAATTTTTTCTCCGAGGAGGACCCCGTGGCTGCGACAGCAGGCAGAAGGGACCGTACGCACTACCTGTACATCGCCGTGATCATTGCGGTGGTGGCGGGTATCGCCGTGGGCTTCGCAGCCCCCGGGGTCGCGGTCGAACTCAAGCCCATCGGTACGGGCTTCGTAAACCTGATCAAGATGATGATCGCCCCGGTCATCTTCTGCACCATCGTGCTCGGCATCGGCTCGGTACGGCAGGCCGCGAAGGTCGGCGCGGTCGGCGGTCTCGCGCTCGGCTACTTCGTGGTGATGTCCACGGTCGCGCTCGCCATCGGCCTGCTCGTCGGCAACTTCCTGGAGCCGGGCGCCGGCCTCTCGATCACCGAGGAGGCCAAGGCCGCGGGCGGCAAGGCCGCCGAGGGCGCGGGCGGCGAGTCCACCGTGGACTTCCTGCTCGGGATCATCCCCAAGACCCTGGTCTCCGCCTTCACCGAGGGCGAGGTCCTCCCGGCGCTGCTCGTCGCCCTGCTGGCCGGCTTCGCGCTCCAGGCGATGGGCAAGGCGGGCGAGCCCGTCCTCCGCGGTATCGGCCATATCCAGCGGCTGGTCTTCCGCATCCTGGCGATGATCATGTGGGTGGCCCCGATCGGCGCCTTCGGCGCGATCGCCGCGGTCGTCGGCGAGACCGGTATGGACGCCCTGAAGTCCCTCGCGGTCATCATGATCGGCTTCTATGTCACCTGCGCCCTCTTCGTCTTCGTGATCCTCGGCGCGCTGCTGAAGCTGGTGTCCGGGATCAACCTCTGGTCGCTGATGAAGTACCTCGGCCGCGAGTTCCTGCTGATCGTCTCCACCTCCTCCTCCGAGTCGGCGCTGCCGCGGCTGATCGCCAAGCTGGAGCACATGGGCGTCAGCAAGCCCGTGGTCGGCATCACCGTGCCCACCGGCTACTCCTTCAACCTCGACGGCACCGCCATCTATCTGACGATGGCCTCCCTGTTCATCGCCAACGCGATGGGCGACCCGCTGAGCGCCTCCGAGCAGATCTCCCTGCTGATCTTCATGATCATTGCCTCGAAGGGTGCCGCGGGCGTCACCGGTGCCGGGCTGGCGACCCTGGCGGGCGGCCTCCAGTCGCACAAGCCCGAGCTGGTGGACGGCGTCGGCCTGATCGTCGGCATCGACCGCTTTATGAGCGAGGCGCGTGCCCTGACCAACTTCGCGGGCAACGCGGTCGCGACCATCCTGGTCGGCACCTGGACCAAGGAGATCGACAAGGAGCGCGCGGCGGACGTTCTCGCGGGCCGGATCCCCTTCGACGAGTCGACGCTGCTCGACGACGGCCACGGCGGCCCGCTGCCGGGCGACGAGCCGGACGCCGCCGATGCCACGGGCGCCCCGGCGGACGGTGTTCCCGGCAGCCGCCTCGACAAGCGCGACCCGGTCAAGGTCTGATCCCCCTCCCTCCCGGGACCCCGGCGGCGGTCCGCGCGTACTTCCCCGACGCGCGGGTCGCCGCCCCCCGTTTTTTCCCGGCCCTTTTCCGCGCCCTGTTTCCGCCCGGAGCTGTGATCCTTACCTTTCGGTGGGGCAGCGCACCGGAAAGTGCGTACTTGCCGGTGCTCACGGCAGGGAAAACGATGAACACATGGCAACCGAAAGCTCCGACACCACTTCCTCCGCTCCCGCAACTCCTTCCCGTACGACCGTGACCGTCATCGGACTCGGCAGCATGGGGAAGGCCCTCGCCGGGGCCTTCCTCGACGCCGGACACTCCGTCACCGTCTGGAACCGCACCCCCGGCCGGGGCGGCGGCCTCGCCGCCCGCGGCGCCGTGCTCGCCGCGACCGCCGAGGAGGCCGTCACGGCGAGCGAACTCACCGTCGTCTGCGTCGTCGACTACGACGCCTCCGACGCGATCCTGACCCCGCTGGCGAAGGCCCTCTCCGGCCGCACCCTGGCCAATGTCACCGCCGATGTCCCCGAGCGCTCCCGGACCGCGGCCGCCTGGGCCGCGGAGCACGGCATCGACTATCTGGACGGTGCGGTGATGGTGCCCACCGAGGTCGTGGGAACCCCCGACGCGCTGCTCTTCTACTCCGGCGACCGTGCCGTCTTCGACCGGTACGAGCCCGTCCTGCGGGCCCTCGGCGGCCGGACGGTCCATGTCGGCGACGACCCGGTCCGGGGCGCGGTGTTCGACGTGGCGCTGCTGGACCTGTTCTACGGCGCCATGGGCGCGATGATCCACGCCTTCGCGCTGGCCCGGGCGAACGGAGTCCGGGCGGCCGAGGTCGCCCCGTACATGAAGAGCATCGCGGATCTCATCCCGCTCGCGCTGGACTCGATGGCCGCCGATGTCGACGCCCGGTCCTATCCGCCGCTCACCGCCTCGCTCGGGACGATGGCCGCGTCCGTCGACCACATCGTGCACGCGGGACGCGCCGCGGGCCTCGACTCCGCCCAGATGGAAGGCATCCAGCGGATGACGGACCGGGCCCGTGAACTGGGGCACGCGGAGGACGGCTGGGCCGCGAGCTACGAGGCCCTGGTCAACCCCCGGGCCTGAGCCCGCCGCACCCCGCCGCGGCTTGCCCTGATCCCGCCGCGCCCCGCCGCCCGGCCGCCGCTTGCCTTGCCCCCGGCGTCAAGGTCTACGTTCCTCCGTATGCGCATCGGAGAGATCGCGGAACGGGCCGGGACCACCACCCGCACCCTCCGCTACTACGAATCGCGCGGACTGCTGCCCGCGCGCCGCGCGGAGAACGGCTACCGCGCCTACGACGAGAGCGATCTCAGACTGCTCGACGAGATCCGCACCCTCCAGGACTTCGGCTTCGGCCTGGAGGACACGCGGCCCTTCGTGGAGTGTCTGCGCGCCGGCCATCCGGCGGGCGACGCCTGCCCCGCCTCGATGGCCGTCTACCGGGCGAAGCTCGGCGAACTCGACGCACTGATCGAGAAGCTGACGTCCGTACGGGAACGGGTCGGGGAGCAGCTGGAGCGGGCGGAGGCGCGGCGGCACGAGCCGGAGCCGCGCTGTTCCTTCGGATACGGGGAGTGGTGAGCATGGCCGGAACGGACACGGACACGGACACGGGTACGGGTACGGGCACGGGTGCGCGGACCGGAGTGGTCTCGCCGGTCACGGACGCCGACTTCGAGACGGTGGTCCTGGGCGCGGACCGGCCGGTGCTGGTGAAGTTCACCGCCGACTGGTGCCCGCCGTGCCGGCAGATCGCCCCGGTCCTCGCCGAGATCGCCCGTGAGGAGGCGGAGCGGCTGACGGTCGTCAGCCTCGACGTGGACCGCCATCCGCTGACCGCACAGCGGTACGGGGTGATGTCGATGCCGACGCTGATCGTCTTCCGGGACGGCGAGCCGGTGCATGTCTCCGTCGGGGCCCGGGCCAAGCGGCGGCTGCTGGCGGAATGGGCGGGCGTTCTGGACCGCTGATCGCCTACGGTGCCCCCGTGGACTACCGGACGATCGTACTCAACGGGGGCTCCAGCTCGGGCAAGTCGGGCATCGCCCGCTGTCTCCAGGCACTGCTGCCCGACCCCTGGCTCGCCCTCGGCACCGACACCTTCGTCGATGCCCTGCCGCCCTCCCTCGGGGAGCACGGCGACCCGGACGCGGGCGGGTTCGGCGTCGGGCCCGGCGGGGAGGTGAGCGTCGGTCCGGAGTTCCGCAGGCTGGAGAGCGCGTGGACCGCCGGGGTCGCCGCGATGGTACGGGCCGGGGCCCGGGTCGTCGTCGACGAGGTGTTCCTCGGCGGCCCGGCGTCCCAGGACCGCTGGCGTACCGCCCTGCGCGGAGTGGACGTCCTCTGGGTGGGCGTCCACTGCGATCCGGAGGTGGCAGCGGGCCGGGAGCTGGCCCGCGGCGACCGGGCGGCCGGGATGGCGGCCGGGCAGGCCGCGCTCGTACACCGGGGCGTCGACTACGACCTGGTGGTCGACACCGGCCGGACGGAAGCCGTCGACTGCGCCCGGCTGATCGTCCGCCGTCTCACGGGGGCCGTCAGCTGATCAGCACCGCGCAGCCGCGCCGCTCCAGCTCCGCCACCAGCCGGTCCTGCGGGACCAGAGGGTTCCAGCGCAGGTCCAGCTTCTCCAGGGCGGGCAGCCCGAGCAGCCATTCCGGGAGCTCCCGCAGCCGGTTGGAGCGCAGGTCCAGTTCCCGCAAGAGGGGCAGGGCGGCCAGACACCCCGGAAGGTCCGGCAGTTCGTTCTCCCGCAGCTCCGCCCGGCGCAGCGCGGTCAGGGCCGTGAACGAGGCGGGCAGCCCGGTCAGCGCGTTGCCCCGCAGCCACAGCTCCCGCAGCTCCCCGAGCCCGCCCAGCTCGGCGGGGAGCGCGGTCAGCCCGCAGTGCTGGGCCCGCAGCTCCCGCAGGGCCGCCAGTCCGCCGAGCGCGGCGGGCAGCGCCCCCAGCGGGTTTCCGCCGACGTTGAGATAGCGCAGCGACGCCAGCCCGCCCAGGGCGGCGGGCAGGGCGGTGAGCCGGTTGTCGTGGAGATAGAGGAACCGGCTCAGCCCGGTCAGCGCGCCGATCTCCGGCGGCAGGGCCGTCAGCGCGTTGTGGCCGAGGTCCAGCGTCCGCAGCCGCCGCAGTCCGCCGATCCGCGGGGAGAGTTCGGTCAGCCCGTTGTCGGCGAGGATCAGGATCTCGGTATCGGCGGCGTCCCAGACGGACTCCGGGACCCGGCCGAGCCCCGCCCGCCACAGGTTCACCTCAGGTGTCGTCACGCCCCTGTTGTACACGGCCCCGGGAGATAGGCCGGTGGCCCGGCCGGGCCGCGGCTCCCCGCCCCGGGCCGTACCCCGCGGCCCCCGCCCCCGGTCACGCCCTGCCGGTCATGCCCCGGCCGGTACCGCCCCCGCGCGGGCCGCCGCGACCGCCTCGGCCGTATCCGCCTCCACCAGGCCGTTGTTGATGTCGATCGCCGCGGCCGACCCGGCGCCCGCCGCGACGATGACCTGGGCCCGGGCGTCGGCGACATTGCCCACCGCCCACACTCCGGGTACCGACGTACGGCCCGAGGCATCGGTGGCCACCGCCCCGGTGACACCGTCCCGGGCGCAGCCCAGCGCGGTCAGCAGTCCGTCGCGCGGAACCATCCGGGGCGGGACGAAGAGTGCCGTACGGGACACGGTCCGGCCGTCCGCGAGTTCCACACCCCGCAGCGCGCCGTCCGTGACCACGAGCCGCTTCACCGGGGTCCGCTCGATCCGTACGCCGCGCGCCGCCAGCCGTTCGCGCTCCCCGGCGTCCGGGACGATGTCGTGGGCGAACAGCACCACGTCGGGGGACCACTGGCGGACCATCAGCGCCTGGTGCACCGCGGCGGGGCCGGTGCCGAGCACGCCCAGCGGGGCGTCCCGGACCTCGTAGCCGTGGCAGTACGGGCAGTGGAGCACGTCCCGGCCCCAGCGCTCCCGCAGCCCGGGCAGTGCGGGCAGCTCGTCCCGCAGCCCGGTCGCGACCAGCACCCGGCGGGTGTCCAGCACCGGGCCCCCGGCGAGCCGTACCCGGAATCCGCCGCCGGCGGCCGTGATCCCGTCCGCGAGCCCGTCGAGGAACACCACCCCGTAGCGCGCCGCCTCGGCCCGGCCCGCCGCGAGCAGTTCGCCCGGGGGCATACCGTCCCGGGAGAGAAAGCCGTGCATATGCGCGGCTGGGGCGTTACGGGGTTCGCCCGAGTCCACCACGGCGACCCGGCGCCGGGCCCGGCCCAGCACCAGCGCCGCGCTCAGCCCGGCGGCCCCGCCGCCGACCACGACCACGTCGTACCCACCGCGGCCGCCCGCCGTCCGCACCGAATCCGAGTTCGCGTCCACCGTGTCCGCCGCGTTCCCCGCACCCCTCGCGTCCATCGCGATCACCTCCGGGCACAGCGTCACCGGACGGCAGCCGGGACGGCAAGCTCACTTGCGGATCCGGCAAAACGCCCTGTCTCAGCGGGGATCCGGCGGCCGGAACAGAAAAGAAGCCCTCCGCCCAATTGACCGGCGGGGGCTTTGTCTGCGTATATTGGTGAATTGACTTCGAGAGGGAATCCCGGTGAATTGGATTGCGCTCCGACGGTAATCGTGTTACCGCTCCGCGCCCCTCTTGATGTCGATCGAAAGCTAGCGCACTAAACGTACGTTATCTCGTCGGGAGTGAAATTGTCAAGCACCGGGACCGGGAAATCCGGAAAAAGCAGGGAAGAAATCCAGGACGAGGAAATGCGCCGGGAGCAGGAGGTCGTCGACCGGCTCCACGCGCGCCTCGCCGAGCTGCGCCGGGAGGCCGCGGCCGGCCTCGGCGCCACCCTTGCCCGGCAGGGCAGCCACCTCCAGTCCCGGCTCGAACGCGATGTGGCCGCGGCGGAGGGCGCCGGCCGGCTCGCCGCCCTCGACGCGGTCGGGTCCGGTCTCTGCTTCGG
This sequence comes from Streptomyces sp. NPDC003691, assembly GCF_053981115.1. Taxonomy (NCBI): domain Bacteria; kingdom Bacillati; phylum Actinomycetota; class Actinomycetes; order Kitasatosporales; family Streptomycetaceae; genus Streptomyces; species Streptomyces sp. NPDC003691. Next base: position 111,845 of record NZ_JBSFNQ010000010.1, read on the forward strand.
CCGTATCGACCACCGCGACGGCACCGGCCACCACATCGGCCGGATCGGCATCCGCGACGGCGACCCCGAACGCACCCCGCTGCTCGTCGACTGGCGCGCCCCCGTCGCCCGCCCCTTCTATCTCGCCACCGGCCATGAGCCGATGGGACTGGCCCGCCGCCGCCACATCACCACCCGGGGCACCGTCGTCACCGCCCTCCACGACGAACTCCTCGACCTCGGCGACCCCACCCGCACCGGCCATGAGAACCCCGGCGCCGACGCCGTCCTCCTCGCCGCCCTCGGCGCCGCCAGAACCGGCCGGATGGCCGATATCGTCCGCACCATCCAGGCCGAACAGGACCGGATCATCCGCGCCCCGAGCCGGGGCGTCCTGGTCGTCGAGGGCGGCCCCGGCACCGGAAAGACCGCTGTCGCCCTGCACCGCGCCGCATACCTCCTCTATGCCGAGCGCGAGCGGCTGGCCCGCCGCGCCGTCCTGATCGTCGGCCCCAACCCGGCCTTCCTGGGATATATCGGCGATGTCCTGCCCTCCCTGGGCGAGACCGGGGTACTGCTCGCCACCGTCGGGGAGCTGTTCCCGGGTGTCACGGCCGAAGGTACGGAGAGCGTCCGGTCCGCCGCCGTCAAGGGCCGGGCCGGGATGGCGGAGGTGCTGGCGCGGGCCGTCCGCGACCGGCAGCGGCTTCCGGAGACCGTGCCCGCGCTCCCCGGGCCCGACCCGGCGGACTACGAGGCGGAGAACACCCTCCCCGAGCCCGCCCTGCTGATCGACCACGAGCAGTACGGCACCCTGCGGCTGCACCGCGAAATGGCGTACGCCGCCCGGGACCGGGCCCGCGCCACCGGGCTGCCGCACAATCTCGCCCGCCCCCACTTCGCCTTCGCCGTCGTGGACGCCCTCACCGGGCAGGTGGCCGAGCTGCTCGGCGCCGACCCCTACGGCGGTCCGGACCTCCTCGGCCCCGACGACCGGGCGCAGATCGGCAAGGAGATCGCCACCAGCGCCGAGGTGCATGCCGCGATCGGTGAACTCTGGCCGCGGCTCACCCCGCAGGAACTCGTCGCCGGACTCCTGGCCGGCCCGGAGGAGTACCTCCCGGCGGACGACGCGGCCGCGATCCGCCGCACCGGCGGTCCGTGGACCCCCGCCGACGTGCCCCTCCTCGACGAGGCCGCCGAACTCCTCGGGGTCGACGACAGCGCCCGGCTGGCCGCCGAGGAGGCCGGGCGGCGGGAGCGGATCGCCTACGCCCAGGGCGTGCTCGACCTGTCGGCCGGCTCCCGGACCTACGAGTTCGAGGACGAGGAGTCCGAGGTGCTCGCCGCGCACGACGTCGTCGACGCCGAGCGGATGGCCGAACGCCACGAGGAGGCCGACCACCGCACCGCGGCCGAACGCGCGGCCGCCGACCGCACCTGGGCCTTCGGCCATATCGTCGTCGACGAGGCGCAGGAGCTGTCCCCGATGGCCTGGCGGCTGCTGATGCGCCGCTGCCCGGCCCGCTCGATGACCCTGGTCGGCGATCCGGCGCAGACCGCCGACGAATCCGGCGCCGGTTCGTGGGAACAGATCCTGCGGCCGTACGCCGGGGACCGCTGGACCCACACCAGGCTGGGCGTCAACTACCGGACCCCCGCCGAGATCATGGCGCGGGCGGCCGCCGTGCGGCGCGCCTCCCACCCCGGCTTCGTACCGCCGCGCTCCGTCCGGTCGACGGGCACCGAGCCCCGGTTCGAGCGGGTGGCGCCGGACGGGCTGGCCGCCGCCGTCCTCGCAGCCGTACGCCGGGAGGAGCCCGGGGAGGGACGGCTCGCCGTGATCGCCCCGGCCGCGCTCCACCCCGCACTTCACCCCGCGCTCGCCGGGCCGGCCGCGGACGGGCCGGACCTCACCCGCCGGGTCGTCCTGCTCACCCCCCGCGAGGCCAAGGGCCTGGAGTTCGACGGGGTGATCGTCGTCGAACCGGCGGCCTTCGGGGACAGCGATCTCTATGTGGCCCTGACCCGGGCCACCCAGTGGCTCGGCGTCGTCCACTCGGCCGCGCTCCCGCCGGGGCTGGCGGAGGGCGAGGCGGGAGAGTCCCCGGAAGTCACGGAGGTCGCGGAAACCGGGGAAACCGCGGAAACCGCGGAAGGCACGCACGGCACGGAGGCCGGGGAAGGCGGGGCGGCCGGGTAAGGGCCGCGGGCCCGGGGGCCGGGGGGTACGGGCGCCGCGGCCCCCCGCCCGCCCCGGCCTCCGCCCGCCCGCCCCGGTTCCGGTTCCGTCAGACCGTACGCACCGGGCGCAGCCACACCGTCGCCAGCGGCGGCAGCGTCAGCAACAGGCTCGACCCCCGGCCGTGCGACGGCGCCGGGTCCGGCACCAGCGTCACCGGCCCGCCGTCACCCTCCGTGCCGCCGCCCGTGCCGCCGCCCGTGTCACCGCCCGCGCCGCCGTTGCGGATGCCACCGCCGCCGTACCGCGCGTCGTCGGTGTTGAGGGCCTCCGCCCAGGCCGGAACCCACTCCGGCACCCCGATGCGGTAGTTCTCCCGCACCACCGGCGAGAAGTTGGAGACCGACACCAGCGGCTCCCGCGCCGCGTCGAAGCGGACGAACGACAGCACGTTGTCCTCCGCCGCCTCGCAGTCGATCCACGAGAAGCCCTCCGGTACGGTGTCCCGCTCCCAGAGCGCCGGGGTCCGCCCGTACACCGTGTTCAGATCGCGGACCAGCAGCCGTACGCCCCGGTGGTCCGGCTCCGCCGCGTACGACGGGTCCAGCAGCCACCAGTCGGGGCCGTGCGCCTCGGACCACTCCGCGCCCTGGGCGAACTCCTGCCCCATGAAGAGCAGCTGCTTGCCGGGGTGCGCCCACATGAAACCGAGATAGGCCCGATGGTTGGCGCGCCGCTGCCACCAGTCGCCGGGCATCTTGCCGACCAGTGCGCCCTTGCCGTGCACGACCTCGTCGTGGGAGACCGGCAGAATGTAGTTCTCGCTGTACGCGTACATCATCGAGAAGGTCATCTCGTGGTGGTGGAAGCGGCGGTGCACCGGCTCCCGGCCCATGTACTCCAGCGAATCGTGCATCCAGCCCATGTTCCACTTCAGCCCGAAACCCAGACCGCCGTGTTCGGTGGCGCGGGTGACGCCCTCCCAGGCCGTGGACTCCTCGGCGATCGTCACCACGCCGGGGCAGCGCCGGTAGACGGTGGCGTTCATCTCCTTGAGGAAGGCGACCGCGTCCAGATCCTCCCGGCCGCCGTGCTCGTTCGGCGTCCACTGGCCGTCCTCGCGCGAGTAGTCGAGGTAGAGCATCGAGGCGACCGCGTCCACCCGCAGTCCGTCGATGTGGAACTCCTCGCACCAGTAGACCGCGTTGGCCACCAGGAAGTTCCGGACCTCCTTGCGGCCGTAGTCGAATTCGAGCGTCCCCCAGTCCGGGTGCGCGGCCCGGAGCGGGTCCCCGTGCTCGTACAGCGGCCGCCCGTCGAACTCGGCCAGCGCCCACTCGTCGCGCGGGAAGTGCGCCGGGACCCAGTCCATGATCACACCGAGGCCCGCCTGGTGCAGCGCGTCGATGAGGAACCGGAAGTCGTCGGGGCTGCCCATCCGGGACGTCGGCGCGTAGAAGCCGGTGACCTGGTAGCCCCAGGAGCCGCCGAAGGGGTGCTCGGCCAGCGGCATCAGCTCGACATGCGTGAAACCGAGGTCCCGGACGTACGGCGGCAGCTGTTCGGCGAGCTGGCGGTAGGTCAGTCCGGGCCGCCAGGAGGCGAGGTGGACCTCGTAGACGGAGAACGGCGCCTCGTGGACCGGGCGGGCCGCGCGCCGGGCCAGCCAGTCGCCGTCGTGCCACTCGTGCCGGGAGACCGTGACCACGGAGGCGTTGGCGGGCGGCACCTCGGTGTGCCGGGCCATCGGATCGGCGCGCAGGGTGTGCGTACCGTCCGGGCGCATGATCTCGAACTTGTAGAGCGCGCCCTCGCCGACCCCGGGCACGAACAGCTCCCAGACGCCCGACGCGCCCAGCGACCGCATCGGGAAGCCGCCGCCGTCCCAGTGGTTGAAGCTGCCCGCGATCCGCACACCCCGCGCGTTGGGCGCCCAGAGGGTGAAGCGGGTGCCGGTGACGCCCTGGTGGACCATCGGATGCGCGCCGAGCGCCCGCCACAGCTCCTCGTGACGGCCCTCGCCGATGAGGTGCAGGTCGAGTTCGCCCAGCGCGGGCAGCAGCCGGTACGGGTCGTCGGTCTCCACCTCGTGCACGCCCCGCCCGTCGGGGGTGTCGTAGGCGATGAGCAGCCGGTACTCGGGGACCGTCCGCATCGGGAGGACCCCGGAGAACAGTCCGTCGCCGTGGTCGCGCAGTTCGGCCCGCAGCCCCTTGGCGAGCACGGTCACGGAGCGGGCGTAGGGGCGCAGGACGCGGACCTCGACGCCGTGGCGGCCGAGATGGGCGCCGAGCAGGGCGTGCGGATCGTGGTGGCCGCCGGAGAGCAGCCGGGCCCGGTCGCCGTCTTCGAGCGCGGGGGCGGTGAGCACTCCGTGGGCGGCGGAACCCGGGCGGGGCGCGGCCGGGACCGGCGGTGCTGCGGGGGCCGGTTTCCCGGCCACGGGCGGGGCGGCGGGCGTGGCGGTGGGGGCCGGTTTCTTGGCGGACCGGCCGGTGCGGGCGGGCGCCGAGGGCCGCGTCGTACGCGGGGAGGGCGCGGCCGGCGGCGCCGGCGGCGCGGTGCGGGGGGCGCCGGTGCCGGGGGATTCCTGGTAGGGCGGGCGGGCGGCGGTCACGGGGAGGAGCCTCCTTCGGGGCGTGGCTGAGGAAGGTCGGGGGTGTGCCGTGAGGTTCGGGGGCGGGTCAGTCCGGGGCGGCCAGCCGGTCGATGGCCGCCATCGGGACCGGCAGCCAGTCGGGGCGGTGCCGGGCCTCGTACACCACCTCGTAGACGGCCTTGTCGGTCTCGTAGGCGCGCAGCAGCGCGGGTTCGGCGCGGGGGTCGTGCCCCGACACCGCCGCATACCCCTCGCAGTAGGCGGCCCGGCAGTCCTCGGCCCACGAGGGGTTCCAGGGGCGGTGGGTACGGGCCGCGTAGTCGAAGGAGCGGAGCATTCCGGCGATATCGCGTACCGGGGGCTGCGGGGTGCGGCGTTCGGCGAGCGGCCGGGCGGGCTCGCCCTCGAAGTCGATCAGCGACCAGTAGTCGCCGGAGCACAGCGCCTGGCCGAGGTGGAGGTCGCCGTGGACGCGCTGGACGCGGTGCCCGGGGGCGGCGGCCCGGCCCGCCCGGCCGAGGGCGGCGAGCGCGTCGAAGGCGGTGCGCAGCCCGGGGACGTACGGCAGCAGGGCGGGGACCGCCAGCGCGGCCTCGTCGAGCCGGCGGCTCATTCCGGCGGCGAGCCGTCCGGTGAGTGCGGGTCCGAGCGCGGCGGTGGGGAGTTCGGCGGCGAGTGCCGCGTGCACCTCGGCGGTCATCCGGCCCAGCGCCCTGGCCTCGCCGGTGAACGGGCGGCCCGCCGCCAGCGCGTCCAGCGCCAGCCGCCAGCCGTCCAGCGAGCCGCTGAGATACGGCTGGAGCACACCGAGGGTGTACGGGCGGGGGTCCGCCGACTCGTACCAGGCCACCGGCAGCGGCACCCGGTCGCAGCCGGCCCGGGCGATCGCGAGCGGCAGCTCCAGATCGGGGTGCGGGCCGGGTTCGACCCGGCGCAGCACCTTGAGGATGTACGCGTTGCCGTAGACCAGGGAGGTGTTGGACTGTTCGGCGTCAAGGGGGCGGGGGGCGAGCCCGCCGGGCAGCGCGGGCGCCCCGCCGGAGCGGGCGAACCGGAGGGGACCGTGCGGGCCGGGGGTCCGGAGCCGTTCGAGGAGGAGCCCGGCGAGCCGGGGGTCGCGCAGGCCCTCGTAGACCGTCAGGCCCGCAAGCGGACCGGCCGCGGGGCGGCCGATCAGGGCCGGGGCCAGCCGCGGCGGCAGGGTCCGGCATACGCCCAGCAGCAGTTGGTAGCAGTCCGCGGCCCGGCCGGGCGGTACGGCGGCCCCGGGCTCCTCCTGGTCGACCGCGACCAGGAGATGCAGCAGTCCCGGCCCGTCGCCCCCCGGTCCCGTCCCCGGAGTCGGCAGCAGTTCGGCCGCCGACACCAGGGAGAAACCGGTGACCGGACGGCCCTTTCCGGCGAACCAGCGCCGGTCCGGCAGCCAGGAGCGCAGCAGCGGCGCGAGGGAGGAGAGCAGGGGTGGCGTACGGCCGACGGGGGTCCGGGTGGCAGCAGCCTCCGACATGGCAATGCGCCCCTTCCCTCGATGAAACCCATGGTGCTTATGTCGCATATGGTGCGTATGTCGCGAATATACGAATGCCCAGAGTGTTCCGGATCTTTGGGGCGACAGTCCGGCGGCGCGCGGAGCCGCTCCCGCTTTGGGGTGCCGGGCGCCTCCCGCTCCGGGCTGCCGGGCCGCGGGGCCGCTCCTGCTTCGGGCCGCGGGGCCGCTCCTGCTTCGGGGCGCGGGGCCGCTCCGGCTCCGGGGTGCCGGGCCGAGGGGCGCGTGCTGCCGTCCGGGGCCGGGGCCGCGGCCCGCGGACGGCGGTGCGGTGGCGGTGGCGGGGACGGCCGAGCCCCCCGCGCCGGGGCGCCGGGGGCTCGGACGGATCCACGGACCGGTCCGCCGACCGGTCTTCGGTAAGGCTCTTCGTACGGACCCGTGGACGATCCGCAGACGATTCCCCGGAAGGCTCCGGAAGGCTCTTCGGGGAACGGATCTTCGGGGAACGGGTCTTCGGAAGGATCGCGGGCAGGGGGCTCCCCGGCGCGCTACAGCACCGCGGCTTCCGCGCCGGCGCCGGCGCCGACGAGGACGGTCTCCTCCGCCGCCTGGTCCCGGCGCAGCCGGAACCAGTAGAAGCCGTGGCCCGCCAGGGTGAGCAGATACGGCCACTGGCCGATCGCCGGGAAGCGGACCTGGCCGATCAGCTCCACCGGCCGGCGGCCGGCGAACTCCCGCAGGTCCAGCTCGGTCGGCTGGGCGAACCGGGAGAAGTTGTGGACGCAGAGCACCAGATCGTCCCCGTGCTCCCGGGTGAAGGCGAGCACCGCCGGATTGGACGAGGCGAGTTCCGTGTACGAGCCCAGGCCGAACGCCGGGTTCTGCTTGCGGATCTCGATCATCCGCCGGGTCCAGTGCAGCAGGGACGAGGGGCTGCTCATCGCCGCCTCGACATTGGTCACCTGGTAGCCGTAGACCGGGTCCATGATGGTCGGCAGATACAGCCGCCCCGGATCGCTGGAGGAGAATCCGGCGTTCCGGTCGGGGGTCCACTGCATGGGTGTACGGACCGCGTCCCGGTCGCCGAGCCAGATGTTGTCGCCCATGCCGATCTCGTCGCCGTAGTAGAGGATCGGCGATCCGGGCAGGGACAGCAGCAGGGCCGTGAAGAGTTCGATCTGGTTGCGGTCGTTGTCCAGCAGCGGGGCGAGCCGGCGCCGGATGCCGATATTGGCCCGCATCCGCGGGTCCTTGGCGTACTCCGCGTACATGTAGTCGCGCTCTTCGTCCGTCACCATTTCGAGGGTCAGCTCGTCGTGGTTCCGCAGGAAGATGCCCCACTGGCAGCCGGCCGGGATCGCCGGGGTCTTGGCGAGGATTTCCGAGACCGGGTAGCGGGACTCGCGGCGCACCGCCATGAAGATCCGCGGCATCACCGGGAAGTGGAACGCCATATGGCATTCGTCGCCGCCAGCCGCGTAGTCGCCGAAGTAGTCGACGACGTCCTCGGGCCACTGGTTGGCCTCGGCCAGCAGCACGGTGTCCGGGTAGTGCGCGTCGATCTCCGCCCGGACCCGCCTCAGGAACTCGTGGGTGCGCGGCAGGTTCTCGCAGTTGGTGCCGTCCTCCTGGTAGAGGTACGGCACCGCGTCCAGCCGGAAGCCGTCGATGCCCAGGTCCAGCCAGAACCGGAGGGCGGACAGGATCTCCTCCTGGACCTTCGGGTTCTCGTAGTTGAGATCGGGCTGGTGGGAGAAGAACCGGTGCCAGTAGTACTGCCGGCGCACCGGGTCGAAGGTCCAGTTCGACGACTCCGTGTCGACGAAGATGATCCGGGCCTCCGGATACCGCTCGTCGTCGTCGGCCCAGACGTAGTAGTCGCCGTACGGCCCGTCCGGGTCGGACCGGGACTGCTGGAACCACTCGTGCTGGTCGCTGGTGTGGTTCACCACGAAGTCGATGACGACACGCATCCCGCGCTGGTGCGCGGCGTCCACGAACTCGACGAAGTCGGCCAGGTCGCCGAACTCGGGCAGTACGGAGGTGTAGTCGGCGACGTCGTACCCGCCGTCCCGCAGCGGCGACTTGAAGAACGGCGGCAGCCAGAGGCAGTCCACGCCGAGCCACTGGAGGTAGTCGAGGCGTTCCGTGAGGCCCTTGAGGTCGCCGACGCCGTCCCCGTTGCTGTCCTGGAAGGAACGCACGAGGACTTCGTAGAAGACGGCCCGCTTGAACCAGTCGGGATCGCGGTCCTTCTCGGGGGTGTCCTCGAACAGGTCGTGGACGGGTTCGTTGACGGTCATGGTGTGGGTGACCCTCCGATCGGCGGGGACGGTCGCAGAGCCACGACGTGCGCGGGCGTGACGCCCGGCTCCAGGCGCACGAAGGCGGCTCTGCCCCAGTGATAGGTCTCACCGGTGAGCAGATCGCGCACCGGGGCGGTCTCGTGCCATGCGAAGCCGAGTCGCGGCATGTCCAACGAGACCGTCCCCTCCTGGGTGTGGTGGGGGTCGAGGTTCGCGACGACGAGCACGGTGTCCTGGCCCGATCGTTTCGAGTAGGCGATCACCGCGTCGTTGTCGGTGTCGTGGAAGTGGAGGTCCCGCAGCTGCTGGAGCGCCGGGTGACGGCGCCTGATCCGGTTCAGCGCGGTGATCAGCGGGGCGATGGTCCGCCCCTCGCGGGCCGCGGACTCCCAGTCCCGGGGCCGCAGTTCGTACTTCTCCGAGCGGAGGTACTCCTCGCTGCCCTCCCGCAGCGCGGTGTTCTCGCACAGCTCGTACCCCGCGTACATCCCCCAGGACGGCGCCAGCGTCGCGGCCAGCACGGCCCGCACCTCGAAGGCCGGTCGGCCGCCGCGCTGCAGGGTCTCGGGAAGGATGTCCGGGGTGTTCACGAAGAAGTTGGGGCGGAGCACCGCGGCCGTCCCGCGGGACAGCTCGGTCAGATACTCCGTCAGCTCTTGCTTGGTGTTCCGCCAGGTGAAGTAGGTGTACGACTGCTGGAAGCCGGCCGCGGCCAGGGTCCGCATCATCGCCGGGCGGGTGAACGCCTCCGCCAGGAAGATCACGTCCGGGTCGGTGCCGTTGACCTCCGCGATGACCTGCTCCCAGAAGACCACCGGCTTGGTGTGCGGATTGTCCACCCGGAAGATGCGTACGCCCCGGTCCGCCCAGAACCGCAGGATCCGGACGGTTTCCCGGACCAGCCCCCGCATATCGGCGTCGAAGGCGACCGGATAGATGTCCTGGTACTTCTTCGGCGGGTTCTCGGCGTAGGCGATGGTGCCGTTGGCCCGGTGCCGGAACCACTCGGGGTGCTCGGTGACCCAGGGGTGGTCCGGCGAGCACTGGAGCGCGAAGTCGAGGGCGACCTCCATGCGCAGCGCCTTCGCGGTGCTCACGAAGTGGTCGAAGTCGGCGAAGGTGCCGAGGTCCGGATGGAGCGCGTCGTGCCCGCCGTCGGCCGAGCCGATCGCCCACGGCACCCCGACGTCGTGCGGACCGGCGGTCAGACTGTTGTCCGGGCCCTTGCGGTGGGCCGTCCCGATCGGGTGCACCGGCGGCAGGTACACCACGTCGAAGCCCATCGCGGCGATCGCGGGCAGCCGTTCGGCGGCGGTCCGGAAGGTCCCGGAGACCGGGGGAGCGCCGGGGGCCACCACGGCGCCCTCGGACCGCGGGAACATCTCGTACCAGGAGCCGAAGAGCGCCCGGCGGCGCTCCACCAGCAGCGGCAGCGGGCGGGAGAGTGTCACCAGCTCCCGCAGCGGATGCCGGGCGAGGACGGCGGCTGCCCCGGCGGCGGCCGCGGCGGCCAGCCGGGCCAGGGGTTCCCGGACGGTGTCCCGCAGCGCGTCCGCCACCGCGAGCACCGCTTCCCGGCCGTCGCTCTTGGGTACGTCCTCCGCGGCCCGCTCGTACAGCCGCGCGCCCTCCTCCAGCACCAGCTCGGTGTCGATCCCGGCCGGCACCTTGATACCGGCCTCCCGGCGCCAGGTCGCCAGCGGATCGCCCCAGCCCTCCACCGCGTAGCTCCACAGCCCCTCGGAGTCCGGTACGACCACCGCACTCCACCGGTCGCTGCCCGGTGCCACCTCCCGCATCGGCGTCCACGGGCCGGGCTGTCCGCTCGGATCGCGCAGCACCACGTTCGCGGCGACGGCCTCGTGCCCCTCGCGGAAGACCGTGGCCCGGACCTCGAAGGCCTCACCGACCACCGCCTTGGCGGGCCTGCGCCCGCAGTCGACGAGAGGACTGACGTCCAGAACGGGGATGCGACCGATCATGGGCTCACCTGTGGGGGCGGTACGGGCAGTACGGGCGGTACGGCAGTACGGGTGCGGCGCAGCCCGGCGCCCGGGCGGACCCGTGGCGCCACAAGGCTGCTGCCGGGAGTTGCCCGCTATTTGTAACCGCTGGATTACCGGGACCACGGACGGGACGCGAACGGCCCGTACCAATGCGGGAGCGCGTTCACCCGGGGGGCGCAACGCGCGGGGCGCGCGCCCGGCACGTCGCGCCCCTGTGGTTTCCGGTGCTTCCGGCATCCTCGGCTGCCCCGGGCATGCCTCGGTGTTTCCGGCTTCTTCGGGTGTCCCGGGCATGCCCGGCTTCTTCGGGTGTCCCCGGCGTTCCCGCCCCCGGCGGACGGCCGCGAGCCCCGTACGGCGTGGTGCCGTACGGGGCTCGGGCAGGACGGGGGCGGCGGAACCGGGTCAGGACGGGAGGAGTTCCCAGCTCGGTTCCTTCGCCCCCGGGGCTCGGTAGGACAGCGGGCTTCCCAGGGGGACGCGGGGGTGCTCGTCACGCTTCATAGGAGTGCTCCGCTTCCGTCCACATCCGCCACGGCTGGCGGGCCACCCACTCGCCGGCCGGGGCGGGTTTCACCGACAGGGCCGCCGAGGACAGCCCGTCGTCACCGGTCAGCAGCGAAGGCTCCGCCCCCGCCGCCATGTAGTGGTAGATACCGGAGATGCCCGCCGCGGCCTCCGCGCCCAGCAGATGGGAGAGCCCCTGCTCGAAGACGGCCGGCTCCAGCGGGACGTACCGCACCTCCCGGCCCAGACCGCGGCCGAACTCCCCGGCCAGCTCCCCGCCGGTCAGCACGGACGGTCCGCCGATGTCGAAGGCGCGGCCCGCGATGCCGTCGACGGTCAGCGCCGCGAACACCGCCTCCGCGAGATCCCGGTGGGAGAGCCAGGCGACCTCCGCGTCCTCCGGCAGCGGATACGCCAGCACGCCCTCCGTCATCAGCGCCGGACCGTTCCACGGGCTGAAGAGGTTGTCGAGATAGACCGGCGGCCGCACCACGACCAGCTCCACGCCGCTGCCCGAGAGCCCCTCCCGGAACACCGTCTCCGCCAGTCGCCGGGTCTCGAAGCCGACCACGTTCGTCGTCCGGCCGGGGATCCGGACATTGGTGTTGAACACCAGCCGCCGCACCCCGGACTCCCGGGCCGCCCGCGCGATGTTCTGCGCGTAGCGCAGCACCTTCTCCGCCTGGTACACCAGCGGCAGCACCACCGCCGCGTGCGTCGCCCCCTCGAACAGCTGCCGCACGTCCTCGAAGCGCCCCAGGTCGCCGCTGCCGCAGGAGACCCCCGGCAGATGCGGCCGCTCACCTTCCGGCCGGCGGCTGAGGGTACGGACCTGGTGGCCGCGCTCGACCAGCAGCCGCGCCGTCGCACCTCCCTGGAAGCCGGTCGCCCCCACGACCGCCACGCGCATCGGAATGTGATCGGACATGTGTCTGAAGAGCCCTTCGATAAGGTTGAGGCCGCTGCCGGGTATCGCTCTCCTCCAGGCTCGCGGCGGCGGCTTCGGCCGATCAATTAACAAACCGGGTCGGAGGTTGAAGGATCGTCCAATGGACTCTGTTGACACTGCCCAGACCGGGGGCGACGACCTCCTGAGCGAGCTGATGAGGCCACTGCGCCTCACCGGCGTGTTCGACAGCCGGTGGAACCTCCGGGGCCCCTGGGCCATCGAGGGCGACGCCGAGGAGAGCTGTGCCGTCCTGCACTTCATCACCGAGGGCGCGTGCTGGATCACCGGGGAAGGACGGACCTCCTTCCGGCTCCACGAGGGCGATCTCGCGGTCTTCCCCACCGGTACGGCGCACCGGCTCTCCGACCACCCCGACCGGCGCGGCGGGGTGGCGCTCGGCAGTGTGCTGCCGGAGCGCGAGCCGGGCACCTCGGGCGAGATCCGGATCGAGGGGCAGGGGCCGGTGACCCGGCTGCTCTGCGCCGGTCTCCACTACGACGCCTCCGCCGCCAGCGGGCTCTACCAGGCCCTGCCCTGGGCCCTGGTGCTGGACCGCTCCCAGGTCGACCAGGAGCCGCTGCTCCGGGACACCCTGCGGCTGCTCGCCACCACCGACCGGCCGGTGGGCCCCGGCGACCGGCTGGTCACCCTGCGCACCTTCGAGATGGCGCTGGTGCTGGCGCTCCGGCCGCTGCTGCGCGAGCTGGCCGACAACCCGGCCACGCTGCCGCTGCTGCGGCACCCCGGGATCAGCAAGGCGATGGTGATCATCTCGACCCGGTTCGCGGAGCCCTGGACCATCGAATCGCTGGCCCGGGAGGTCGGGATGTCCCGGTCCGCCTTCACCGCCGCCTTCCGGGAACTGGTCGGGGAGGCCCCGGCCCGGCATCTCACCGGGCGGCGGATGCAGGAGGCCGCCCGGCTGCTGGGGGAGACATCACTGCCCCAGTCCGCGGTGCCGCAGCGGGTCGGCTACCAGAGCGCCGTCGGATTCCATCTCGCCTTCCGTAAATGGTTCGGCGTCACCCCCGGCGAATACCGTGCCGGAAACCGTCCGGCCGCCGCGCGGCTGGCTGGTTCTTAATCACCACTGGACGCTCTCTCATTGCTCGGCCGTCCCGGACGGGGTGAGGCTCGGTACGGGCGGGGGATGTGTTCCGTTTGAGGAGAAACGTTGATCAGGTCTGGCTCGCACTATCTGGATGCGCTGGACGACGGGCGGGAGATCTGGCTGGACGGCGAGCGCGTCAAGGGCGTGTCCTCCCACCCCGCCTTCCGCGGCACCGCCGCGTCCATCGCGGGTCTGTACGACCTGGCGCACTCGTCGGCGCACAGCCCCGTACTCTCCGCCGACGGGGTGCACCGGGCCTACACCGTCCCCCGCACCCACGCCGACCTGGTGGCCCGCCGGCAGGCGTACAAGGTGTGGGCCGAGGCGAGCTACGGCTTCCTGGGCCGTACGCCGGACTACATGGCGAGCGGCGCGGCCGGGTTCGCGGCCCTGCCGCAGGTCTTCGCCGGCGACGCCTTCGACGGCTCGGACAACGTTCTCGCATACCATCGCAGACTGGCTGAAAACGATCTGTACTGCGCGTTCACCATCAGCAATCCCCGCTCCCGGCCCGGCGGCCCCGACCCGCTGGTGCGGGCCGTCGCCGAACGCGACGGGGGCATCGTGGTCCGCGGCGCCAAGACCATCGGATCCGGGGCGGTCTTCGCCGACGAGGTCCTCGTCGGCACGATCGAACCCCTCGCCCCGGACGACACCGAGCACGCGCTCTGCTTCTCGGTCCCCGTCGACACCCCCGGACTCAAGCTGATCTCCCGGACCTCCTACGAGGGCCGGGCCCGCGGCGTCTTCGACAATCCGCTCTCCTCCCGCTTCGACGAGAACGACGCGATGCTCGTCTGCGACGACGTGTTCGTGCCGTGGGAGCGGGTGCTGACCTACCGGGACCCGGCCGCGACCGCCGCGATGTGGTGGCGCACCCCGGCGTATCTGAACTTCGTCCACCAGGCCGCCACCCGGTTCTGGACCAAGCTCGAATTCCTCACCGGCCTGGCGATCCTGATCACCCGGGACAACGGCACCCATGAACTGCCCGGTGTCGTCCAGTCCGTGGGGCGGCTGCTCGGCATGGTCGCCCAGGCCAAGGCGTTCGTCCTGGCCGCGGAGGCGTCGTACGAGGAGGTGGACGGCGGCGCGGGCGGTGTCGCGCCCGGCACCGAGATCTCCTTCGCCCAGCGCATCATGGCCGGGGAGCTGTACCCGCGGGCCGTCCAGGAGATCAAAGCCCTGGCGGGCGGGGCAATCATCCAGCTCCCGGCGTCCGGCGAGGATCTGCTCCACCCCGAGCTGGGCCCGGTGCTGGCGCCCTATCTGGCGGCGCCGGACAGCCCGGCCGAGGAGCGGGTGAAGCTGCTGAAGCTGGCCTGGGACGCGCTCGGCTCCGAGTTCGCCTCCCGGCACGAACAGTACGAGCGCTTCTACCACGGTGCTCCGCACGTCTATCTGATGATGCAGCACGGGGCCGGCGGCGCCGAGGAGTGCGAACGGCTCGCCCGGGACTGCCTCGGCGGATACGGCCTGACGGGCCCGGCCGCCCCGGCGAGTACGGCGGGAGGCCCCGGCGACGGGGTGAGCCGGTGACCCGTGCGCCCGCGCCGGGCCGGCTCCCCGAGGAGCCGCCCGGGACCGCAGGCACCGGTGCTCCGCGCCGGGAGGCCGCCCGGCTCCCGGCCCACGGCCCCCGGCGCGTTCCGGGCCGGGCCGCCTCCGGCTACGGGACCGCCCCGGCGGCCCCGGGCCCGGTGGCCTCGGGCCCGGGGTCGCCCGTGGCTCCGGCCGCCCCGAAGTCGTTCACTCCGGCGGGCCGTGCGCCCGGATCGCCCGCGTCCCCGGCCGCCCGCAGCATCCCGTGCCGAATCGCCTCCGGCGCCTCCGGCGCCTCCGGCGCCTCCGGCGGCTCCGGCGTGCCCGGGCGGCTCCGCGGCGCGCCCGCCGCGGGCGCGGGGAGCGTGCCGGCCGCCGCGCTCCCGGCCGTACGACTGCGCACGACCGCCGCGGGTACCCAAGATCCTGGTGTCGGCGAGCCGCCCCACGCTGCGCCGCGCGCCGCCACCGGCGCCGTATCCCGTCCCTCCTCCCGTCCTCTCTCCGGCCCCGTCCACCGGCCGGAGACCACCACCCGGGGCCTGACCAGCCCCGGGCACGGGCCCTTACCGGGATCCGTCACCGGCCCGACGGCCGGACAGGAGCGCCGCGGCACCCCGGAGTGAGGGGCGCGCGGCAGGCGTGCGGGCGCGGACCGCGCCGGGGCGGCGGGGGGCCGCTCCAGGTACGACCGTCCATCCAACCCGCTCTTTCTCTCTTCTTCTCATCGATGTGTCCGAGGGGGGCCTCCGATGACCTTGCACGACCTCGTCGTACCCGGTGTCGCAGCACGCACCGAGCCGCACTTCCGCATCCCGGAAATCCGGGCCGCCGATCCGCTCGGCGCCGACGCGCCACTGGCCCGGCTCCCCGCGATGAACGCCGCGGCCGACGTCCCCGCGCTCACGGCGGCCCTGCGCGCCCTGCTGCCCGAACCCGAGGACGTCGCCCGTTACGACGTGCCCCGGGCGCTCGCCGCCATGCGCGACCTCGGACTGCTCCTCGGCTCCCTGAAACGCCACGGGACCGAGCCGGTCGCCGCCGTCCCGCAGGCCCTTCCGGTCCTCGAACACCTCGGCCGGATCACGGACATGGTGCCGCGCGACACCGTGCACCACTACACGACCTGGAACCCGCCCGGGGACCGGCTGCGCACCTACACCGGGCTGACCGCCGAAGCCAGGCTCCAGGACGCGGTCCGGATGGTGATACCCGGACTGGTCGCCGCTCTCGGCCACTGCGCCGAACTGGCCCGGCTCGAACCGTACGACCCCGGTTTCGCCGACATCCTCGACCTGATAGCCGGGGACCTCGGCCCGATGGTCGATTCCATCGACTTCACCATCGCCCATGTCCCCCCGGTGGTCTTCGCCACCGATATCCGCCCCTACTTCGAGGAGATCGGCGTCGACGGCGTCGAATACCTCGGCCCGGCCGCCGCGCAGGTCCCCCTCTGGCTGGTGGACCTGACGCTCTGGCAGTGCGACCGCAGCGACCGCTCCTACGAACGCTTCCTCGCCGAATCCGTCCGCTACACCCTCCCGGGGTGGCGCGCCCACTACGCGGCCCACCGCGGCGGCACCTCCGCCGTCTCCAAGTTTTCCGCCGCCGTGAGCTGGGAGACCGCGGGCGGCCGTCCCCCCGCCCATCTGGTGCGATCCGGTTACTCACTCGTACGGGTGCTGCGTATCCTCAAGGCGTTCCGGGCCCGTCACATCACCGTGGCGCGCAAGGCGTACGCGGAGGAAGTACGGCTCTACGAGCAGGGCAGCGGGGGCGCGCCCATCGAACTGCTGCGCGCCGTCCTCGACCTGACGCGCGACAACGAGACCTTCGTACGCCGGGCCGTTGAACCGGCGCGCGCCGGGGGCCGTGCGCATCACGAGGCGGGCGGGTCCGGTGACACCCGCGGCGACCGCGGCGGGAGCGAAGGGACCGGGGAACCCGCCGGGCGAGGCGGCCGCGGCCGCCGGGGCCGGGACAACGGGCGGGCAGGCACCGGAGAGGCCGGGGAGACGGAACAATGACCCATTTCATGATCGCGGGCGGGGGCATCGCCGGGCTGACGGCCGCCCTCGCGCTCCACCGGGCCGGCTTCACCGAGGTCACGGTCGTCGAGGCGGCCCGGGAACTGCGCCCGGTCGGCGCCGGACTGAACATCATGCCGAACGCGGTGCGCGAGCTGGCGGAGCTGGGCCTGCTCGACGCGCTGTCGGCGCGTGGTCTGGCCACCCGCGAACTGCGCTACTACCACCGCGGCGGCGGACTGATATCGCGGGAGCCGCGCGGTATCGCCGCGGGCTACCGCTGGCCGCAGCTCTCCATCGGCCGGTGCGCGCTGCAGAGCGTCCTCGCCGACGCCGTACGGGAACGACTGGGCCCCGAGGCCCTGCTGCCCGGGGTCCGGGTGACCGGGGTGGAGCAGCAGCCGCACGGCCGCCCCCGGGTGCGGATCGAGCACCGGGACGGGGTCCACCGGGGGAGCGGCTCCCTGGAGCCGGACGTCCTCGTCGGCGCCGACGGCATCCGCTCGGCGGTGCGGGCCGGGCTCAACCCCGGGGAGGGCGAGCCGCCGTGGAACGGATTCCTGATCTGGCGGGGAGTGTCCCGGATCCCGGCCGGGCGCGCCCCGGCGTTCATGTTCATCGCGGGGGACGACCGGCAGAAGGCCGTGGTCTACCCGATGGCCGGCCCCGCCCCCGAGGACGGCACGGAGAGTACGGTTGGCACGGTCCCCGTGAACTGGGCCCTGGCGATCCCCGCCGAGACGGCCGCCGGGTCCGCGCCCCGGGACGGCTCCGGTCCGGCCGCCGGTCCGCCGGGCGCGTTCCGCGGCGACTGGGACCGCCGGATCGCCGTCGAACGCGTCGCGGGGCACTACCGGGGCTGGGAGTTCGACGGGGTCGACGTGGCGGAGGTGATCTCCGCCGCGGACCGGGCCTACGAGTACCCGATGGTCGACCGGGAGCCCCTGGAGCGCTGGTCCCACGGCCGGACCACCCTGATCGGCGACGCCGCGCACGCGATGTACCCGGCGGGTTCCAACGGCGCCACCCAGTCCGTGATCGACGCCCGGGCGCTGGCCCAGGCGCTCTCGGTGCACCGCGACCCGACGGACGCGCTCGCCGCCTACGAGGCCCACCGCCGCCCCGCGATGACGGAAATCCAGCGGGCGAACCGCAGCCACGGCCCGGAGGTCGTGATAGCGCTCGCCCATGAGCGTGCGCCCGGCGGCTTCACCGATATCGACGCGGTCATCCCGCCCGCCGAGCGGGCGGAGATAGCGGAGCGGTACGCGGCGAAGGGCGCGTTCGACCCGGTGACGGTCAACCTCGGCTCCCCGTACGAACCGGGCCGCCCCCCACCCCTGGTCTGAACCCCGGGCCCGGGCTGCCAGGGCCGCACCGGCGGCTGGGGGCGAGCGGCCCGGGCCCGCCGGCCAACCCCGGGCCTCGGCCCGGGC